>CAYRNE010000130.1:0-7437 GCA_964425245.1 uncultured Devosia sp. | reverse complement strand
GACATCAACTCGGAGTTCAAGGGGACCGACGTCGCCTTCGTTATCGGCGCCAACGACGTGACCAACCCCGCCGCCAAGACCGACAAGACCTCGCCGATCTACGGCATGCCGGTGCTCAACGTCGAAGACGCGGGCACGGTGCTCTTCATCAAGCGCGGCATGTCGGCGGGCTATGCCGGCGTGCAGAACGAGCTCTTTTTCCACGACAACACGATGATGCTCTTCGGCGACGCCAAGAAGGTCACCGAAGACATCGTGAAGGCGCTCGGGCACTAGACCGGAGCGCCGCCGGCGCCTGCGTCGGCCCTTACGCCGCGCTTCCGCAATCACCATCTTGCCATCCTCGGGCGGTACGTCCTGCCTGCTGAACGAGGGCTGGCCGGCTTGCGACTGTTGAGGGGATTGTCGGGGCGCATCGGGCTGACGCTGTTCGTCGCCGGGCTCGTTCTCTCGCCCAATACGCTCGACGCCATGCGGGTAATGAAGTTCGCGGCCGAGGGAGCCATCGCGGAGTACCGGCTGCGCAGCGTTCCGGCCGAGGCCTATGCTGCCGAGATCGAGGCCGCGCTCGACGCGCACGACACCGACCTCGCCCGGTCGTTCGTGGCGCTGGCAGCCGACCGCGGCGTCGAGGTGCCGGATGCACTGCTCGAACGGCTGACCGCGGTCCCGGCAGTCGATGTGGGCAATGTCGTCGCGCAAGGCTGGAATTGCATCGTCAACGGCGATTTCGATACGGAAGCCGGGTTTGCCTGCGTGGTCGCGGTGGACCTCACAAGCGTGGGTGACCTGCGCGACCTCATCGGGCAGGGCAGCAATTACCTCACCGGCCAGCCGGTCGACTATTTCGCGCTGGGCATCTCGACCGTGGGCCTCACGCTGACCGCCGCGACCGTCGCCACCGGTGGCGGCATGTTGCCAGTCAGGGTTGGCGCATCCTTTCTCAAGGCGGTGAAAAAGGCAGGTAAAATCCCGCCGCGTCTTCTCGCCGAAATCGGGACGCTGCTTCGGCGCAGCATCAACCCGAAGGCGGTGGACGAGGCCGTCGCCCTCGCGAGCACCGGGCGCTTCGCCGATCTGTCCCGGCCGCTTGGACGGGTGTTCGAGCCGCGTGCCACCGCGGCACTTTCCGAACTATCGACCGATATCGGCCGTATCGGCGCCGCGGGCGGCGTACGTGCCATGAAACTCGGCGTCGGCGCGGCGGAGTCGGTGCAGGACATGAAGGTGCTCGCCCGCACGGCGGAAAAGTTCGGCGACCGCTTTCCGGCAGTCATGAAACTGCTCGGCCGGGGCGCGATCCGCATCGCCGATCTGATCTGGACGCTGGGCGGCTGGGTCATCGCGGGCATCCTCTGGGTGCTCGGCATGGCGTGGTTCGCGCTCCGCACGACCACCGCAACGGCCCGCTTCATCGGCAGGTCGCTGGCGCGGCCCCGCCACGCCGGTCACATGCCTGTGCGTGCTTGAAGCTTCGGGCGGGAGCGGCCATGTGAGGCCGATGTCCCGCACACTCAAGATCGACCTCTTCACCGATACAGTCTGCCCCTGGTGCCTTATCGGGTCGGCGCGGCTCGACAGGGCGATCGCCGGACTTCCCGACGACGTCGTGGTGGACGTCGAGCAGCACCCGTTCTACCTCGATCCCGACACGCCGCCCGAAGGGTACGACGTCGCCGAGATGCTGCGCCGCAAGTATGGACGCGATCCCAGTGAGATATGGGCGCACGCGGAGAATCAGGCGCGCCTCTCCGGAATCGATCTCGATCTTTCCAGGCAGCCGCGCGTCCATCCGACCCAGAAGGGGCACACGCTGGTGCGTCTTGCACGCGTCAAGGGCACGCAGCATGCGCTCGCCAATGCCCTCGCCTGGGCGTATTTCATGGAGCACCGGCAGATCAACGACGATGAGGTGCTGGCGGATATCGCCGCGCAGCACGGCTACGCCCGTGAGGAGGCGTTGGGGGTGATCCGCGATCCCGATGAAGTGGGGACGACGCACGATCTCGCCATGTCGGCGTTGCAGGCCGGTATCCGCGGTGTGCCGTTCTTCATCATCGAGGGGCGCTTTGCCGTTTCCGGCGCACAGCCGCAGGAGGTTTTCGACCGCGCTCTGCGGATGGTGCCGGACGCGGAAACGTTACCGAGTTAGCCCGTTCGCCGGGCTTCGCGATCCGGCCGCGATCGACTAAGAGAGCGGCATGAAATTCCTCCGCCGCCTTGCCATCGGTGTCGTGGTGGCCGTCATCGTGGCCTACGTTGCCGTCCTCGCCGGCCTCTATTTCTTCCAGCGCGACCTGCAATACGACCGCAGCGGACGGTTGTTCGAACTGGCCGAGACGGCGCTCACCAGTGCGGAGCTCGTGAACATCGAAACCGCGGACGGGACGACCGTCACGGGCTGGTACGCGCCGCCGGCCGAGGGCCGGTCGACGATCCTCTATTTCCGCGGCAATGCGCAGAGCTTCTCGCGCGAGCACCCGCGATACGAAGCCTTCGTCGAGGCCGGCTACGGTTTCCTCGCCTTCGACTATCGCGGCTTTCCCGGCTCGCCCGGTGAACTCAGCGAGGAGAACGTCCTCGCCGATTCGCTCGCCGCCTACGACTGGCTGGCGGCCCGGGGCGACCCGATCCTGCTCTGGGGCCGCTCGCTCGGCTCGGGACCGGCAACCTACGTCGCGAGCCAGCGGGCCGCCGACGCGCTGCTGCTCGAGACGCCGTTCGACTCCGCGGTGGCCGTCGCCATGGACCGCTACGGCTTCCTGCCGGTGGGCCTGCTCATGCACGACCAGTATCGCGTCGATGAATGGATGCCGTCGGTGGATGAGCCGGTCTTCGTTGCGCATGGCACGGCAGACCGCACGATCGGCGTTGCGCACGGGGAGCGCGTCTATGAGTTGGCCCCGATCAAGGCAGGACTCTGGATTGTGCCGGACGCCGGCCACGGCGATCTCTGGGATGCGGGCCTCTGGCGGGAAGCCCAGGCCTTCTTCGACGGCGTCGCGGCCGCCAAATGAAAACGCCGGCCCGAGGCCGGCGCTTTCGTCGTTCCCGTTTGCGCTCGCTCAGTAGAGCGTCAGTCCGGCGAAAGCCCAGGTCAGGTTGACGCCGACCGTGCCCTGTACGCTCCAGGGCTGCAGCGCATAGCCGCGCTTGGAGCCGCCGATCAGCCAGTTGGCGCCGCCGCCGACGCCGAGGCTCGCCTCGCCCGAGCCGCCGACATAGGTGCCGGCCAGCGAGCCGCGCTCGACGTCCTTGCCCTTGAGCGAGAAGACGACCCACTCGATGCGGGTGCGGTCGGTTACCCCGATATCGAGACCGAGCTTGCGGATGACCCCGTCATAGTGCTCGGTCTTGTGGCCCTTGCGGATGAACTGGCACGAAACGTCCTTTTCCGAGCCGATAATATAGCCGACGCCCGAGGCGACGTCGCACGACAGCCTGCCGACCTCGACGCGGTCATCGGCGGCGGCCGGAAGGGGAGCGATGGAAAGTGCGGTTGCGGCCATTGCCGCGGCAAGAAGCTTCTTCATTCTGGGTTCCCTCAATGATTCCCCGTGTGTGCCCATTAGCACCGACCGGAAGTTGCGAAAAGCAAACAAAACGCCGCCCTGGCGAGGGCGGCGTCGAACGCTACACTGGCATGAGCTACGGACGCGCCGAACGGCCCGCGGCGGAAGGCGCAAGGCTGCCTTCGCGCTGGGCCCGCTTGCGTGCGAGCTTGCGGGCGCGCCGGACGGCCTCGGCCTTCTGACGAGCCTTCTTCTCGGACGGCTTCTCGTAGTAGTTGCGAAGCTTCATCTCGCGGAAGACGCCCTCGCGCTGGAGCTTCTTTTTCAGCGCGCGAAGCGCCTGATCGACATTGTTATCGCGAACAACTACCTGCAAGCGCAACCGCCCTTCTTGGTCGTCAAGTGTGAAATGCCTGGATGGGGCGCCGAAGCCAACGGCAACAGCGCCGACCGGCAGAGCCGGTCACCGTGGTGCGGGTATATAGTGCAAGGACCACCGCTTGTCCACAGCCGCGTTAGCCCGATTTCTGCGACCTCCTGGCCCTTACGCGGTTGATATGGCCCATTTTCCGGCCCGCGCGCGACTCGGTCTTGCCATAGACATGCGGCTGGTCGCCGGGGGCCAGCGAGCGCGGAACGGCCCCGATCTCGTCGCCGATCAGATTTTCCATCGCGACATCGGCGAGGCGGGACGGGTCGCCCAGCGGCCAGCCCGCCACGGCGCGGATGTGCTGCTCGAACTGGTCCGCAAGGCAGACCGCTTCCGTCCAGTGACCGGAATTGTGCACCCGCGGCGCGATCTCGTTGACCAGCAGGCCGCCCCCCGGAAGGACGAAGAACTCGACGCCGAGGACGCCGACATAATCGAGGGCCGCGGCGATCCCGGCGGCCAGATCGGCCGCTTGCCCCGCAGTCTTCCGGCCGATCCTTGCCGGCACGGTGCTGGTCTTGAGGATGTGATCGCGGTGGACGTTCTCGGCCGCATCGAAGGCGGCGATTTCGCCGCCCAAGCCGCGCGCCACGATGACCGAGATTTCCTTCTCGAACGCGACGAAGGCTTCGAGAACCAGCGGCCTGGGACTCAGCGCCCGGAAGGCCGCGGCGGCGTCCGCTTTGCTGCGCAGGAGGCGCTGGCCCTTGCCGTCGTAGCCGAGCCGGACTGTCTTCAGCACGCAGGGGAAGCCGAGTTCGGTCATGGCGGCGTCGAGCATGTTGCGGTCGGCGACCGCGGCAAAGCCGGCGACCGGAACGCGATTGGTTGTGAGAAAGGCCTTTTCGGCGAGGCGGTCCTGCGCCACCGCCAGCGCCCGGACTCCCGGGCGCAGGGGTTTAAGGCGCGCGAGGAGGGCCGCGGTCGGGGCAGGGACGTTTTCGAACTCATAGGTCACGACGTCGACGGCCGCTGCAAACCCGGCGAGGGCCGCCTCGTCGTCGTAGGCGGCGACGGTCTTGCGCGGTGTGACGTCGAAGGCCGGACTTTGGGGATCGGGGCAGTAAATGTGGGTCCTCAGCCCCAACCGGGCCGCCGCGAGCGCGAGCATCCGCCCGAGCTGGCCGCCGCCGAGGATGCCGATGGTCGCCCCCGGCAGCAGGGGATCGCTATTTCTCGTCATCGGCGGGGAACTGCGGCACGGCTTCGGTCTGGGCCCGCCGATGCGCATCGAGCCGCTCGGCAAGTTCGCTGTCGGAGAGCGCGAGGACCGCGGCGGCGAGCAGGGCGGCATTTGCGGCGCCGGCTTCCCCGATCGCGAGCGTGCCCACGGGAATGCCCGCCGGCATTTGCACGATCGAGAGGAGACTGTCCTGTCCGCCGAGCGCGCGCGATTTGACCGGCACGCCGAAGACCGGGAGGGGCGTCAGAGCGGCGATCATTCCGGGAAGGTGCGCGGCGCCGCCGGCGCCGGCGATGATGACCTTGAAGCCGTCGGACCGGGCGTTCGTTGCGAAGTCGTAGAGGCGTTCGGGCGTACGATGGGCCGAGACGATCCGGGCCTCGTATTCGATCTTCAGGATGTCGAGGGTTTCCGCAGCGTGGCGCAGAGTCGGCCAATCGGACTGGCTGCCCATGACTATCGCGACGGGCGGAGAATCGAGCATGGCCGGCCCTCGTGGCGCTCAGGCAGCCGCCTGTAGCGGAAAGCCCCGGCCGCATCAAGCGCAGCCCCGGCCTCCGGGTCAGGCGATGATGTCCGGCAGCAGGATGTTTTCGAGCTGGACGATGCGGTCCTTGAGGTGAAGTTTCCGCTTCTTCAGCCGCTGGATCAGCATCTGGTCGGCGAGGCCGGAGGCGGTAAGGGTGTGGATCGCCGCGTCGAGGTCGGCGTGTTCCTGCCGCTTGGAGGCAAGCT
Source organism: uncultured Devosia sp. (assembly GCA_964425245.1). Classification (GTDB taxonomy): domain Bacteria; phylum Pseudomonadota; class Alphaproteobacteria; order Rhizobiales; family Devosiaceae; genus Devosia_A. Next base: position 1,577 of record CAYRNE010000130.1, on the reverse strand, counting down.
CAAGCCCAAGCGCGGCTTCCTGTTCCTTTGTGAGCGGCAGCATAAGCAGATCCCGCCCGAGACGACCGTGGCAACCGGTCACAAAGAGTTAACCGATCGGGCAGGGATTTGCACCAGCTTTTCCACGCGAGCCGGGCCGCGGCATGGCGCGCAATCGACAAGCGGCCGTTTTTTTGGGAACATGTGAATCGCCCGAATGCTTGAAAGGAGTTGCGATGACGACTGAAAGCCACATCGCCGCCCTCGAGAGGCGGCATCGGGAGCTCGATCACCAGATCGAGGAGGAAATATCCCACATCAGCTATGACGATCTGCTGGTCGCCGCCCTCAAGCGGAAAAAGCTCGAGATCAAAGACGAATTGGCACGCCTCAGGGCCAGCGAGGCGGCGTAAACCTCAGGTTAAAGAAGCTTTCAAGGCCACGGCAGCGGCCGCGGCCTTTTTGTTTGGCCGTTCCCGCGACCCGGCTCAGCGGAAGTCATTGAGCTCGATCCAGTAGCCGTTGGGATCCTCCAGGAAGACGGCCCGCATGCCGTCGGGGCGCACGTTGACCGCGCCCGGCGTTCCCTTCATGTCCGACCAGGCGTAGCCGCGCTCCTTCAGCGCCTCGAGCAGGCCGTCGAACTCGTCCGTCGAGAAGGCAAAGTGCGTATTCTTCTCGACATGGGTTCGCGAGATGTCGCCGGCCTGCATGTGGAAGCGCTGCCCGCCACCGTACTCGAACCAGCGGATATGCGTGCCGCCCATCGGGTTGGGTACCTCGCGAATTCCCGGAATGCCGGTGTAAAAGCGCGCGCTTTCCTCGAGGTCGCGGACGAGGAGCGCGATGTGGTCGAGACGCAGCTGCATGGGCGTCAGGCCGTCGCCCCTCCGAAGAAGACCCCGATCGCCCCATCATAGACCAGTTTCAGCGCCAGCAGAAAAACCAGCCAATAGGCGAGGGTGTAGAACGCCTTGACCGAGATACGCCGCACCAGCCAGACCCCGAGCAGCACACCGGCGATGGCGAGCGGCGCAAGGATGGCTCCGATCGTCAAATTCGAGACCGAGAGCTGCCCGAGGAAGAAGTAGGGGATCAGCTTCGCGGTGTTCACGATGGCGAAGAAGTAGGCGTTGGTGCCCGAGTAGGTCACGGGCGTCAGTTTCTGCGGCAGCACGTAGATCTGGAACGGCGGGCCGCCGGTGTGGCTGATGAAGCTCGTAAAGCCGGCAAAGCCGCCCCAGAAAGCGCCCCACCCCCTCGAGGGGGGAAGCCCGTCCAGCCTTCTCCTGAGCGGCAGGATCGCGTCGAGAATGAACAGAAGCGTGATGATACCGACAAAAAGCAAGACCATTGCGTCGCTGACGACGGTCCACAGCGCCCAGCCGATCAGCGTGCCGATCATGGCGCCCGGGATCATCGCCCGCAGGATCCGCCAGTCCGCCTCCTTGCGGTAGCTCCATATGGCGATGACGTCCATCACCAGGAGCAGCGGCAGCATCATGCCTGCGGCATCGCGCGGCGGCATCACGAACGTCAGGAGCGGCACCGCGACCATGCCGAGGCTGCCCATGAGCCCGGCCTTGCTGAGGGCCACA
>CAYRNE010000129.1:0-7437 GCA_964425245.1 uncultured Devosia sp. | reverse complement strand
CGCCGGAAGACGCCAGCAGCTTTTCGGTCAGCGTCGTCTTGCCCGCGTCCGGGTGCGAAATGATCGCGAAGGTCCGCCGCGACTGGTACGGCATGAGCCTTTCGGCAGGATCGGTGGCGGTCAGCGCGTTCATTGTGCGGGTGAGGACTGCGAGGGAGCGGAGAAGCCCCCGAGATAAGCATCGCCGAAGGCGGTTCCAACTAGCTTGTCGTGGGCCTTGAGGGCAAGGGCTGCAAGATCGATCGAGCGGTAGTTCTCGTGGAGGATCGCGGCGAGCTTCATGAGCAGGGCCGGCTCGAGCGATTCGAAGGTGCGGAAATCCCTGACGAAAACCGCATCGGCCCAGAGCGACTGGCTGAGCGCCGCCGCCATGTCCTTGCGGTAGAGCAGCGGCTTGAAGGTTCGTCCGGCGATGCCTTGGAACCGGTGGAACAGGAAGCCCTGCGCGCGAAGGAACGCGTCGATATCCGCAAAGAGCGGTTGCTCCTTGTAGAGCGGCACGAACTCGACTTCGGTGTGAACGACGGCGACGCCGCGGAGGAGGTTCGCGGCGCCCTCGAGCACCATGAGTTCGCCGCCCTGCACGTCGAGCTTGAGGAAGTCGGCGCCCGCGGCTTCCGGAATGTCGTCGAGCCGCCGGGTCGCCACATCGGTCCGGGAAACGACGCGCATGAATTCGCCGAGCATCTGGAAAGCGTCCGCAACGCCCGCATCCGGCTCGAGCAGCGAAGAGGTGACCGCCTCGTTGCACTCGTGGAACGTCCGGCCGGTGCCGTCACCCACAACGTAGGGAAGGAAGGTCCGGTTGGGCTGCGCCGCGCGCCGGAGCTTTTCGAGTTCGGCTTCGACCGGTTCGAAACCGATGACCTCGCAATCGAGGGACCTGAGCAACGGCGCGAACGGCTCCTCGCCCGAAACGAGGCTCGCCCCGACGTCGACGATCCGGATGCGAGGAAGTTCTGGAACGATGCTGGCGAAGGCGAACACAGCGGACTCCGGCGGAAATGCGCCCTGACTAGCGCAGGCTGCGGGCGCTTCAAATCGTGCTGTTGCCTGCCGTAGGAAAGAAGAAGGGCCGCCAGGCGGCGGCCCTTCCCGAAACTCGCGGTCTCTCAGGGTCCGGTCAAGCCCGGACCCACTGCTTACGACAGAGGCTGCTCCGCCGCGAGGCGAGCGGACCCAAGACCCATCGAAACCGACGATTTCGTGATAGACATTGGATCACCTCCTCTCAGCTGTTGACGATGCGCCCAAGGTGGGCGCATTCGCCCGATTTGGCAAGCCCCGACCTGAACGCTGTTAGATGCGGTCGCGGTCGACGATGCGCCGGCTGCAGGTGTCGTAGGCGATTTGGTAGTCGCGATTGCGCCGTTCGGCGATCACCTGCACGATCCGCCCGCGCCGGTCGAAGAACCGGATCTGGCGGTAACCGTCGCGCCGCAGATCGCGGCGCACCTGGCGATCGCTGATGCAGTGGCGGCGATGGTCGCGCCGGTCGGTATCGAAGCGCCAATGGAATCCGGGCGCACCGAAGCGGAACTCGAAATCGATGTTCGGCGACTGCGCCTGGACGGGCGCTGCGACAAAGCCGGTACCGCCGATCGCGAGAGCGAGGGCGGCGGCACGGGCGACGGAAGCGAGCTTGAAAGTGGTCATATCGACCTCCTCTGTTCTGATAAGCGAGGGTTAGTGCTCTGACGCTGAACGCGACCGTCGGAAATCGGTTCTGAACATGCATGCAATTGGCTGTTCAGACTGGGTTCATCGAACGGGCGGGAATGGGGCGGCCTTTGTCGATGCCGCGGGAGCCCGCCCGCAGTTCGGCGCTCGCCGGCGAAGCCGACATGAAATCGGGCGATCCGAAGGCAGGGTCGCGGTCTTGTGATCGGTAGCTGCTCCGGCGATGCCTCAGCCGAAGCGCTGCCGCCAGGCCGGCACCGGATCGCCCTGGGCGGGCTCGGCAAGATAGACCGCCCGCGCGATGGCGCGGCTGAGGCAGACGGCAACCGCGTGGCCGAGATGCATGACGTCGATGACCGGGTCCTCGACCGGAATGGCGCCCGTCGAGACCGCGAAAACGATATCACCATCGACGAGCGCATGGGCGGGACTCATGGCGCGGGCGATGCCGTCCTGGGCGGCGACGGCGAGCCGCTTGCATTGCGCCTTGGTGAGCGCGGCATCGGTCGCAACGATCGCGATGGTGGTGTTGGCGACGGGGCTGTCGCTCGCGTAGTCGCGCTTGGTGCGGCTCGTTTCCATGAAGGGCACCGGCTCGGGGTAGGCGCCGAGTCCGCCGAACTCGCCGTCGATCTCGAACGGCGCAGCCCAGAACTGCGGGCGATCGCCGACCGTCGCCATGCCCGTGCCGTTGGCGCCGACCAGGGCCCCGACCGTATGGCCGGTCTTGAGCGTCAGCGAGGCCGAACCGAGGCCGCCCTTGAGATTGGCGGTCAGCGCGCCGGTGCCGCACCCGGCGGTGCCGAGCGCGAAGTCCACCGCGGCGGCGGCCAGCGCCCGCCGGCCGAGATCGGCGTAGGGGTTTGCCGCCCAGGTCTTATCGCCGCCGTTGAGGAGGTCGAAGAGGATGGCGCCGGGAACGATCGGCACCGTCACATCGGCGACGCGATAGCCCTTGCCCTGCTCGCGCAGCGCATTGGTCACCCCGGAGCCGGCATCGAGCCCGAAGGCCGAGCCGCCCGAGAGAAAGATCGCGTCGATCCCCGCGACCAGTTTGTCGGGAGCAAGCAGTTCCGTTTCGCGCGCGCCGGGCGATCCGCCCATCACGTCGACCGAGGCGAGGAAAGGCCGGTCGCCGACGAGCACCGTCGTGCCGGTCTTGATGCCGTGATCCTCGGCGTTGCCGACGCGGAGGCCGGCAACGTCGGTGATGAGGTTGCGGGGACCGGGCCGCACGTCGTGTCTGCTGGATGTCATCGGTTCCCGGCCCTCGCCCCCGACAGGCTGAGGATGAGGGCCTCAGTCGCCCTCGCGACACCATGATGCGCCCCTTGAAAGGGCCTCAGGAGTCCCTGCAGCCCTCATGGTGAGCCTGTCGAACCACAAGGGCGTGGCACTGTAGCTAAGCCACGCTCTCCCGCAAATGCCCCTCGGCCTCGGCCAGCATCCGCATCAGCGGCACGCCGTCCGGGTCCCAGGTGCGGCGCATTTCGAGGATCTGCCGGGCGACGGCCCAGTTACCCGTTTTCATGTGCGCATCGAGCAGCAACTGGGCGAAGAGATCACGCTGGGCGTGGCTGCCGCCGATCTCCCTGAGGCGCGGATCGGCCTGCGCAAGCCAGCGGACCGCGGCGGCATGGTCGCCGCGCGCATGGGCCAGCAGGCCGCGCGCGGCGGGCAGCGCCACCTCGCGCCAGACGAGGACGTCGAAGCCGGCCGCATCGGCGGCGCGATCCTCGATGGCCTGCATGAGGATGTCGGCTTCGGCGCGCTCGGCGCGGGCAAGGCCATAGAGATATTGCAGCGTCAGGAACGGCTGCAGCGTGTCGCGCGCGCGGCCCCGCAGGCGATCCGCGACATCCTGCCAGCGATTGCCGACATCGAGCCCCGCGATTTCCATGCGCGCGAGGAGCGATACCGCGCCCACCTGGTCCTGCGAATAGTCCGGCTCGATGCCCCAGACGTGGTTGTCGTAGGCCTCGAAAACCGCGTCGTTGTCGCCCAAGCTGATATGAAACAGGGCCTTGTGCCACCAGTTGTGGGTGTACATGAAGGAGTTGAGGCCATCCCAGGTGCGGCTGGATTCGTCGAGAAACTCGACGCCTTCGCGCTGACGGCCTGACGACAGCATGACATGCGCCAGCGCGTGCTGAGCCCAGGGCTCCCGGGTCTTGATGGCAAGCGCATGGCGGGCCGCCGCCTCCGCTTCGGGTATCCGGTTCATCTGCTCGTAGCCGAAGGCAAGCATGCCGTGGATGTAGGGATTGGCTTCGTTCGCGGGCAGGGCTGCTTCCGCAATGCGAAGCATCGCCGCCGCATCGCCGCGGTTGAACGAGAAATACTGGTGCAGCTTCACCGAGGCGAGATCGGTCGGCCAGCGGGCGACGATCTCTTCCCCGATCGCCTGTACCTTCGGCACGTCCCCGGCGATCCAGTGCTGGAGCTGGGCGAGAAGCATCCGCTCGCGCTCGTTGGCGCCCGATGCCGCTCCCCGCGCCCGGCGCAGGCAGGCCGCCGCCTTGCGCTCAGCACCTGCGGCCTCGAGGAACATCCAGCTGAAGCCGGCATAGACGTTGGCGAGCACCGAGTCGGGATCGGCCTCGGCCGCGGCGAGCACGTTCGCGGCGCGCTTCTCGTAGCCAAGGAAACCGCCCACGAAATCATCGACGCCGGCGAGCGTCGCCGCGTTCGCGGTCGTCACTTCATTTCCGAGGGCGTCCTGTGCCATCGTCGCGGCCCGGTTTGTCCAACTGGTCAAAGTATCCGCGATGCCCGACTTCGACAACAACGGCGCCACCGTCCACTACGAGCTCGTCGGTTCCGGACCGCCGCTGCTCATGCTCGCGGGCATCGCCAGCGACGGCGCGAGCTGGGGACCGCTGACGCCGCTGCTCGCCGAACGCTTCCGGTTGATTCTGATCGACAACCGCGGCTCCGGACGGACGCGGTGCGATGATGGCCCGATCACCATCGGCCAAATGGTGGAGGATGCCGCTGCGCTGCTCGACCGGCTGGGCATCGCCGGGGCCAGTGTCGTCGGCCATTCCCTCGGCGGCGTACTCGGTCTGCTGCTCGCGGCGCGGCACGCCGGGCGCGTGCGGCGGCTGGTGACGATGGCGGCCGGCGCGATCACGCCCAAAATACTGGCGCTGTTCGACGATCTGTTGCGCGTCTATCGCGGCGACCGTCCCGAGACCTATTTCCGGCTGCTCTACCAGTGGCTGTTCTCGGAGCCGTTCTTCGCGGACCCAGCGAACGTCTCGGCCGCGGCGGAGTCGTCGGCCGCCTATCCCTACCGCCAGTCGCCACAGGACTTCGCCCGTCAGGTCGCGGCGCTGAGGACCGTGCCGCCCCTGGACCTCGGGGCGGTCGCGTGCCCGGTGCTGGCGCTTGCCGCGGGGCGCGACCTTCTCGGCCCGCCCGAGGCGGTGCGGGCGCTGCATGCGCCGCTTCCCGATCACCGCGTGGAGGTCATCGCGGGCGCAGCGCACTCGATCCACTGGGAAGCGCCGGATGCGGTGGCGGCGAAAGTTCTGGGCTTTCTGGGGCAGGCGGAGCCGGCGCCGGCACGCCGGTAGTCCTAGATCACCCGCCCGCCATCGACTTCCATCGCGACGCCGGTGATCATCGATGCCTCGTCGGAGCAAAGGAAGCACGCGGCATTGCCGATGTCCGCGGGGGTCGAGAAGCGGCCGAGGGGGATGGTGGCCAGGAACCTGGCGCGCATCTCGGGCGTGTCCTCGCCCATGAAGGTCTTCAATAGCGGCGTCTCGCCCGCGACCGGATTGAGCGCGTTGACGCGGATGCCGAGCGGCGCGAGTTCGACCGCCATGGACTTGGTGGCGGTGACCATCCAGCCCTTCGATGCATTGTACCAGCTGAGCCGCGGGCGCGGGCTCACGGCAGCGGTCGAGGCGATGTTGAGGATGGCACCGGATTTCCGCGACTTGAAATGCGGCACGAGGTGGCGGGCGGTGAGATAGACCGACTTCACGTTGACCGCGAGCACGCGGTCGAAATCGGCCTCGGAAACTTCATCGAGCGGCGCGGGCATGTGGCTGACGCCCGCGTTGTTGACGAGGATGTCGAGTTTGCCGAAGGCCATCAGCGCCGTCGCCGCCATCGCGTTGACGCTGTCGTCCTTCGATACGTCAACCTGCACCGACTTGCAGCCGAGTTCCCCTGCCAATACCTCGGCTGCTTCGCCATTGATGTCGGCGATCATCACCTCGGCGCCTTCGGCGGCGAACTTGCGCACGATGCCCGCCCCGAAGCCCGACGCCCCGCCCGTCACGATCGCGGACTTGCCGCTCAGCCGTGCCATGCCGCCACCGTCTTCAGCACGGAAAAGCCGTACAGCGCTTCCATGCCCTTCTCCCGGCCGTGGCCGGACTTGCCGGTGCCGCCGAACGGCAGTTCGACTCCCCCGCCGGCTCCGTAATTGTTGATAAAGACCTGGCCCGAGCGGATCGCCTTCGCAAGCCGCATCTGCCGCCCGCCATCGGCGGTCCAGACGCCGGCGACGAGCCCGTAACCCGTGCCGTTGGCGATCGCTACCGCTTCGGCCTCGTCGTCGAACGGGAGCACCACCTGCACCGGACCGAAAATCTCGTCCTGGGCGAGGCGATGGTCAGGGGCAATGTCGGCGACGAGCGACGGCGCGAGGTAATGCCCGCCCGCCGGTGCATCGGCGACGATTTCGCCGCGTGCCGCGACCTCGGCCCCATCGAGGAAGCCGGCGACGATCTCCTTCTGCCGCGCCGAGACCAGCGGCCCCACGTCGAGATCGGCCATGGCCGGCCCGACGCGCAGAGCGCGATAACGCTCGCTCATCCTCTCGACCACCTCGGCATAGCGCGAGCGCTCGACGAGGATGCGGGATGAGGCCGAACAGGTCTGGCCCGCGTTCTGGATGCCCGCATTGACGAGGAAAGGCAGCGCCCGCTCGAGGTCGGCATCGGCGAAGACGAGCTGCGGCGACTTGCCGCCCAGTTCGAGCGTCACCGGCTTAACGTTCTTCGCAGCGGCGGCCTGGACGAGCCGGCCGACAGCGACCGAGCCCGTAAACGAGATATGGTCGACGTCCGGATGCGCGGTGAGCGCCGCGCCCGCTTCTTCGCCGAGACCCGGCACGACGTTGAGGGCGCCCGCCGGCAGGCCGGCATCCTGCGCTATCCGGGCGAAGGCGATGGCGGTAAGGCAGGCTTCCTCGGCCGGTTTCAGCACCGCGGCATTGCCCATCGCGAGCGCGCCGCCGACCGAGCGGCCGAGCACCTGCATCGGGTAGTTCCAGGGAATGATGTGTCCGGTGACGCCGTGCGGCTCGCGCAGCGTGTATACCGTGTACCCATCGAGATAGGGAATGGTCTCGCCCATCACCTTGTCGGCCGCGCCGCCATAGAACTCCATGTAGCGCGCAAGCGCCACGGCGTCGGCGCGCGCCTGCTTCAGCGGCTTGCCGACATCGGTCGCTTCCATCCTTGCGAGATCGTCGACCCGCTCCAGCACCTTCTGCCCGATGCGGGAAAGAATGCGCCCGCGCTCGGCGGCCGGCATCCGGCCCCATTCGCCCGCGAGCGCAGCGCCGGCGGCGGCTACCGCGCGATCGATGTCCTCGGCGGAACCGCGCGCGATGGCGCCGATGGACTCGCCGGTCGAGGGGTTTTCGAGCGGCAGGGCGCCGCCTTCGGCAGGGGCGACCCATTCGCCGCCGATGAAGCAGCATGTGGGGTCGAAGCTCAGGGCGAGGTCGGGCGG
>CAYRNE010000128.1:0-7446 GCA_964425245.1 uncultured Devosia sp. | reverse complement strand
AGCGGTGGATTTCTAATCCACTGGTCGCAGGTTCGAGTCCTGCCGGGCGTGCCGCATAAAACGCCAAATTTGCCGCGAAAAGCCGTTCCTCCTACCGGTGGCAATTCGCGGCGAATCGTGGCGGGTCGCGGTGGTTTTGCCTCGCCTTTGCCTCAAACCAGCGGGCAGAAAAATGGCCTGCTCCGGGTGTGTCGCGCTATGACGGTGATTGTCGATGCTGGGTCGATTGGTGGGCGGGCTAAGTCTCGCATTCGGAGCCGTGAGCACGTGGGCAACGTTGGCGGGAGCCGACCACCCGCTCGCAGCCCGCGTTCTGACGTTCGTCGAATGGTTAATCGGGTTTGGCATCGTCGGGCTCATTTTCTCCGCCGTCTATGAAGCAGCCCCCGTTGTGAAGGGGTGGACCGAGACGACGAGAAAAAACAACAGAGCTGAGCTGCGCCGTCTGCTCCGTGCAACGCAGGCGCCGGTGGCCGTTCGCATTCTTCACCAGACGTGGTTCCCGGATCCGTACGGAGATCCCGATCAGGATTATCGAGTCTCTCTGTGGGTGCCGGTCACTGAAGGGAATAGTCAAAGCTGGCAATGCGTTGCGCGCAGCGACGGTAACCTACCGAAAGTCACCTGGCCCCACCCGGCGAGTGAGGCCGACCTGCCGAACTGTGGCCTTATCGGCGCTTCGGCCTTCCAAGAGGTGGGTCTCTGTGCTCCGGGACTTGACGCCGCCCAGCGACAGGACGAGAACGCTGTTGCCATGTACCGGCAGGCTACCTATGTGGCCCAGCATCAGCACCGCGACCGGTCGTGGCGCTGGGCGTCAATGCTCACCGAGGTAGCTAGCGTAAACGGTCGCGTCAGGTGCATTGCCCTTGTCGAAAGGCAAAGCGGGGGCGATATTAAGCGAATGGATCACGATGGCCGGGACGATGGTCAGCAGCACCTACAAGCGCAGCTAGACTTGGTCGCCCGATTGTGGGCCGCACTCGACGGGGAAGCCGAAGATGAAAAAGCCACTGTTTAGAAAGGCTTTTCCAGCGCGCGAAGGTTGGCGCGTGGTTCACGTCGGAGATAAGCGCATGATGGCGCGTCCGGCTGCCGGAGATCGCGTGCTATCGTTTCAGGTTAGTTTTGATGAGGCCAACCGGGCCGTGAGCATTCTCTTTCGGTATCGAGATCCGAGCCCTGAACGACTGGATCCAATCACCGAAGGCGCGATCACTATTTGGGTGGGGCAACACTCTCGCCGCATTTTTCGGATTGATCTACCTGTCCCGATGGGATTCAGCACTGCTGAACTCGCGCAAAAGATTGCACGGGATTTGACCAGCACCTTCGAACGGCTCAATTCTCGAGCCCACAGCGAACATCGCGCACGCCAGATCATGAACTACGAGGAGGCATCCGAGGGCCTTGAGCTACAGGATGCACCGCCACCTTGGCTGTTCGAAGCGCTTGCCCAACTTCGGGATCAAGGGTCCAAGGCTTACTGACCGCCGGTCACCGTTTCGCCCGCCGGCGCCGCACCGCGTTCGCCCGGATCGCCGCGTCGGCGGCTCGGGCGACCTCCGGCCGCGGCTCGGGAAAGGGCGGGTTGGGTTTGGTGGCCGGCTCCGGCCAGGTACGAGCGCACGGTGCGGGGATCGCACGCGGCGCGATGGGCGATTTCGGAAATCAGCGACGGGTCGACTCTCACGCCACTAGTGTGGCACGGATGCTGCAATAATGCAACAGGCGTGCCATGTGTGCGAAATCACTTTGTTAGGCCGCCTGGCCGTCTTCGGCGTCTCGGAGGGCCGCGGCCCGCGCTAGCAAAGCCGGTTCACCCTCGACCAGCGCCTCGACCGCGTCCAGCGCGGCGGCCAAGGCGCCGGGCTCGATCGCGGCGAAGAACTCGCGCTTGAAAGCGTCCCAGGTCTCGCCGAGCACGATCTTGGCCTCTTCGGGGTCGCCGCCAGCGAGCCGCCGCGCGGCGGCCTGAATTCGCCGGGCGAGCTCGACGTAGCGGGAGCGGAGCTCGGGATCGCCGTCGGCCTCGGCGCGGCGGCGCCACTCCTCGGCGCGGGCTGCAAGGCCCTGCACCGCCCGGCTGGCGGCGACCGGCGAGGGCTCGATCACATCGTCGGCGGCCGGCGGCGGCCGATCGTCATAGCCCCAGCGCTCGAGCACGCCCCGGGCGGTGGCCAGCGCCTCGGGGTGCTCGGCGAGGCCAGCCAGGGCGGCGAGGGCCATGCTGGTGAAGCTCGGGTGGGCTCGGAGGCGCCCAGCCTCGGACAACTCGCCGTTGGCCGCGGCCAGGTCCCGGATCGCCCGGAGCTCGGTCAGGGCGGTCCGGTGCAGCAATTTCAGCGAGCCGGCGGCCTCGGCTCGAACGCGCTCGCGGCGGGCGAGGTTCGCCATTTTTAGGGGCTCGTCGAATTCGTCGAATTCAATTTCGGGTTTTTCAATTTCCGGGAATTCAATTTCCGCGAATTGCGGCGCCGAAATAATTCCGGCGGCAACTAGCGCCGCGCGGTGCGCGTCGCCCGGCGACGTCTTGCCCTGTAGCCAGCGGCGGGCGGTCCTCTCACTTACGCCTACCTTTCTGCCGATCTCCGAAGCGGACAGGCCGGACGCGGCCAGTTGACCGGCGACGCCGGCGGGGCGGACAGGAGTTTTGTTGCGCAAATTTTTCATGGCATTTTTCTCGCAAAACCTGGCGGACAGACGGACAGGCGTTTTGATTTGCGGGGTTCCGGGGTTTGCGGAGCGGACCCAGGGGCGATCCGGCCCTGGATCGTGTTCGAGGGGGCTCCGTGGGGCCGCGTCCGCCGCGCGTCGCCCGCCGTGCCCCAGCCATGGGCGAGAGCCGTCCAGCGCCGGGCCGGGGCCCGCCACGGCGGGGCGGCTCGGCGGGCGCCTCGGCCGGCAGCGTGCGAAACGGCGCCCGGCGGGCGGGCGTCAACGTCCAGGTCGTGCACTACGTAGTGAGCACCTGAGTGCTCTACTTTAGTAGAGTGACTACCGGCGCATTCGGCGCATTCGGTCAAAACCGCCGATTTAATTCGCCGGTAATCCGCCACCCGCACGATCGGGCATCTTTTTAGGGGTGGCGCATTTCGGCGGATTTCTCGAAGCCGAAAACAAGGCGCATCAGCGATTTCTGAGCCGCGAGCCGGTGTTCTATTTCGCCGGTTTCCGAATCGCACGGCGCCCCTTGTTTTTAGCTGCGAAAGGCACTCGCCCCCTTGTTCGAGTGCCGTGGCGTATTGTTCGGGCATTTATTTCGTGCCCTCGATCGGCGCCACGGACGGCACGATCGGCGGCCCATTCAACCCCCCAGCCGGCGCCACGAAGGGCCCCGGGGCTGGCTGGCGCACGTGGTAGAGCTTTCCGCCCCGACCGACGCCCCCGTTGACGTAGATCGCGCCGGTCGACTCCAGTAGCCCGAGTGCTGCCCGGGTGGCATTGCGCCCCCAGCCGCGTTCGGCTGCGAGTGCTTCGATCGTCGACTGGTTCAGCCCGGCGTGCCCACACTTCGCCCTCAGCAGCTCGAGCAGCGGCCCCTGTAGCGCGTCGGAGCGGGCGCCGCCGAGCGCCGCCCCGTCGTCCGGCTCGAGCTCAAGAGCGAGCCCCCATGCGTCAGTGCCGGCCAGGATTTGAGCCCCCGACGGCGCGCCGGGCGCCGGCACGTCGACACACCGGAACCGGAAGGGCCGGAAGGCGCGATCGACGGCCCGGGCGCACGTCACCTCGATCAGGCTCGGATCCGAGATCGGGTCCGGACGCCACAACCCGATCGCCGCCTGGACGGCGCCGCCGAGCGTATTGTGTCCCGAGACATCGGCGAGCGTCGGCGGACCAGATAGGCCTTCCTTCCGGACGTGCATCAACGGCAACACCGTCGCGCCGGTCGCGTCGGAGATGCGCCCGAGCTGGCGCAGCACGTCGGCAAATTCGTTGTCGTTATGGTTCACGCCTTCGACGGCGGCGCTGTAGCTGTCGACCATGATCAACTTGAACCGGCGCGCGTTCCGAGCGAGCCAGTCGCGCGCCGCTGCGTCGTGCAGCATGCGGGTCATGCTCGCGGCGACGAGCTGCCCGGAGCGTTGCAGCTCGACCAGATCGACGCCCGCCGCTCGAGCGATGCGCGCAAGCTTTCGGTGCGACGTGCGCCCGGCTTCGCAGTCCAAAAATAGCACCGGACCTTGCACGACGGCCATGCCGATAAATGGCTTGCCGCTGGCGACGCTTACCGCGAGCCGCAACGCAAACGGCGTCTTGCCGGTGTGCGCGTAGGCTATCAGCGCCGTTGCTCGCCCGGGGCCAATCTCGAGCGCCGGCACGACGTAGTCGACGGGCGGCGGCGCGGCGGCCAGGTCCCAACGGCGGATAAAATCGTCGTCGTTCGCCGGCGCGGCGGGCGGAAGGGCCGCCGGCGCAGCGGCCGCCGTCATCCGCTCGACCAGCGGCCCGATCGTCTCGGCCGCCGCCCGTCGCTCGGCTAAGCGCGCCTCCCATACCGGATTCGGGGCCCGCTCGAGCTCGGGACAGGCCTCGGGAATGAGGCCTTGCAGCTCCGTCCACCCGAAGGGCTTCTGTATCCCGAACGCCGCTAGGGCGGCCTGCGTCCGGGCGCGCGGGTTGTCGCTCGGCAGCCGCCCGATCACATAAGCGACGTCGCCGGCGCCGTAGCCGCGTTGTTTCATCCACCCGCCGATGTTTTTCGCGATCTGATGGCGCTTGCCTCGCTCGAAGTGCGGCGCGACGGCCTCGGCGATCCGATCGAGCTCTTCGACCGGGGCAGCCATATCCGTCTCGTCGATCACGACGTCGGCCGCGCGCTCGCCGCGCGGGTAGGCTTTCGCGGCGAGCCAGGCGGGCGCATCGGCGATCGGCGCATGCGGGTCGCGCCACTCGTAGCGCCGGCCGCTCTCGTGTAGCGACGGCGGCGCTACGACGTATTTGCCGAGTTGTTGGACGTCAACGCCGTCGCCGAGCTTCGGTAGTGCCTGCCCGGGTGGAAGCCGATACCAAAGATGCAAACCGAAACCACCCGTACGCACGACACGGGTCGGCGGGAAGTCGCCGCGCTCTCGCTCGAGAGCGTCGATCGTCTCGGCGCCGCCATTACGCGGGTCGACGTCGATCACCGCGTAGCCGTCGGGCACCGCGATCCCGATGTTCGCTTCCGGGCATATCTCCCACCATTTGCGGATCTGCTCGGGGTCGGTGCTCGCGTCGAGCAAGCCGCGCGTGCCCGGGAAAGGCTGCTTGCTCCCGGGCATCAACGGAAACACCGCGAAGCCTTCGGCGGCGTAGGCTAGTGCTGCTTCGAGGGTTGAGATCGGCGCTTGCAAAGCGGCGCCAGAAGGGTCAGAATATGTCATAGGTAGTCTTTCGGAATTGGACGCCGCGCAGCTGGCCCGCTGACGCGGCGTTCGTGTTTTCAGTTGGCGGCCTGCGCGCCATAGCAACGGCTACACACCAGCTCGGCCGAGCGCACGCCGATCTCGTATTCGGCGATCCGCAGGCGTGAGCCCTGGCCGGCGAGCACCAGCGCGCCGCAATCGGCGCACGTCGCGCCGCCGGCCCGGACGTGGATTTGCGTTGCCTCGGCGAGCACGGCGAGCACGTCTTCGCCCACCCGTGCTCCGGCCCGAGCGGCTGACAGCACGACGGGCACACCTCGAGCAGGATGCGGCGGCGGGTAACTCTGGTGACAAAGTCAGACTCGGCGTGCGCGCTCATGCCGCCCGTCCCTTCCGTCGACGAGCGGCCGCCGCGCGCTTGGCGCCGAGCTCACTCGAGGCGATGAAGGCTTCTAGGTCCGCGGCCTTTACCAGCGGGTGACGGCCCGGCTTGAACGCCGGCAAGCGGCCGTCGTAGATCCAATATTGGACGGTCGCGACCGGCGCATGCAGCAGCTCGGCGACTTGTTGGACGGTGTAGAATTGAGGCATCGGAAACTCCGTGGTTAGGAGCTCGTCGCGCTGCCTCCACCTCGAACGCGGACCGTCTTTCCGCGTGGACCAACCTCCAGTTATCTGCCGGCGCTAAGGCGGCCGGTGTTCCGCCGCCTGGTTCGGCGGCGCTTGGTCACTTGGCTTTGCTGTGAGCTGGTTGCTCGCGCCTTCGGCGCAAATGTCTTGCAACTCTGACTCTCCCATGATTGTCCCGGATCGTCAAGGGGCGCCCCGTGCTACCCTCGGCACATCATGCCGCGCGCGTCACGAACGGGGATCAAGGGGCTCTACCAAGACGCCGATGGTCGCCGGCGAATCGACCTGCGTTGGAAGGATGCCCGCACCGGCGAGCCGCGGCGGCATCAAGAATACCTGCCCGCCGGCACGACGGCTGCCGCGGCTCGTCGACGAGCTCAAGAGATATTGTCTGCGGCGCTCGCCGGCACGCTACAGCGTCACGACGGCAGCAAGCCGGCGACGCTCAGCGCAGCCTTCGACGAATACATCAAGACGGATGTGGCGCCGCGGCTTGGGGCCGACGCCGAGCGCACCCGCAAGATCCATCGGAAGCATTGGGTTGACGTGCTGGGAAACGTGACTCTCTCGAGCCTCACGCCGGAGCACGTCGCACGCTACCGAGCCAAGCGCACAGCCGCCGGGAAGGAGCCGGCGACCGTGAACCGCGAGCTGGCCACGTTCAAGCACATGGTCGGCAAAGCCGAGGATTGGGGTTGGCTCGAGCCGGACGCCGCCGCGAAGTTGCGCAAGGCTGCCCGAACGTCGAAGGAGGATAACTCCCGCGTGCGCTGGCTCCGCGATGACGAGCGCGCGGCATTGGAGCGGGAGTTAGCGAAGCCCCGGCGCGCCGGCCTGCGGCTGCTTGTGAACGCCTCCCTCTGGTCCGGCTGCCGGCTTGGCGAAATGCTGAAGCTCGAGCGCGGGCGGGTCGATCTAGCCGGCGGGTGGATGACGCTCGTCAAACAGACCACCAAAGGGCGGAAGGAGCGGCGCATCCCGATCGGCCCCAGCCTTCGGGCGGTGCTGGTCGAAGCGCTGGCCCGGTCGGAAAAGTCGCAGCACTCCGCCGGGCGGGTGTTCGTCAATGAGCTCGGCCGCCCCTACACGTCGAACGGCGTAACGGCCTACTTCAAAAAGACCACGGCGGCCGCGGGCGTGAAGGATTTCACGTTCCACGACCTCCGCCACGACCACGCGACGCGGCTCCGGTCCAAGGGCGTCCAGCTTTCGACCGTCAAGGAATTGCTCGGGCACTCGACGATCGCCCTCACGGAGCGCTACGCGCACGTCCAGTCGGAGGAGCTCCAAGCCGCCATCGCGGCCATAGACACCCCGGGCAAAGCGCGCCGGGTTGCCTCGCCTTTGCCTCGAGGCTCAAAGACGCGACCGAAAGTCCGCAAGAAAAAGGCTGCAGCGTAGCGCGTACGCGCCGATTTCTAATCCACTGGTCGCAGGTTCGAGTCCTGCCGGGCGTGCCGCGGAAATC
>CAYRNE010000127.1:0-7462 GCA_964425245.1 uncultured Devosia sp. | reverse complement strand
CGGGAGCCCGCCGGGGTCAGAAGGTTTGTGCTCGCGGTGATAGCCGTCATTGGGGAGCCCTTTCGTTGAAGTTACCCCTTTGACCCTCGGCCGCGCCGAAACTCATCGGTCGCTCCGCAAAAAAATCGCAGATTCGGTCCAGAGCGGGTGGCCGTCGGGCTCCGATCGGTCAGGCGGGCCGCTCGAGCGGCAGCTCGAACAGGGGAAAGAGCGTGTCGACGTCGAGAAACGAGGTCATCGACGAGACCCGGTCGTCCCGGCTCTCCAGCATGATGATCGCCCAGGCGCGATAGCCGCCCGCCGGGGCCGGACGATATTGGGCGAGGGCGGACTGACCACACGCCGAGGTGGTCACTGACGATGGCGATCTGCATCGCCTGTTCCTGGAACAGCGGCACGCCGAGCGTCCGCTCCAGCACGTCGCGCAGCGCCGGCGAGGGATAATCGACCTTCTCGCCCGAGAGGCGGCGCTTCAGGTAGGGGTGCACCATGCCGCCCTGGATCGGGCCGGGTCTCACGATCGCCACCTCGATGACGAGATCGTAGAACGTCCTGGGTTTGAGCCGCGGAAGCATCGACATCTGTGCCCGGCTCTCGATCTGGAAGACGCCGATCGTGTCGGCGCGATGCGTCATCGCATAGACGCGCGCCGCCGCCTCCGGCTTCTCCTTTTCCTCGCGCAGGAGATCGACGAGCTCGACGTCGAGGCCGTAATGGACGTGCATCAATTCGAACGCGCGGCGCAGGCAGGTGAGCATGCCGAGCGCCAGGATATCGACCTTCAATATGCCGAGCGCATCGATGTCGTCCTTGTTCCATTCGATGATGGTGCGGCTCTCCATCGCCGTCTTCGAAATGGGCACGAGGCTTTCGAGCGAATCGCGCGTGATGACGAAGCCGCCGACATGCTGGCTCAGGTGGCGTGGAAAGCCGCGCAGCACCTTGACGATCTCGAAGAGCTGGCTGAGCGCCGGGTCGTCGGGATCGAAGCCGAGTCCGCGGAGCTCGCCCTGGTCCAGCATCGATCCCCAGCCCCAGTGCATGCCGTTGAGCGCGACGATCACGTCCTCGCTGAGCCCGAACACCTTTGCCGTCTCGCGAATGGCGCTCTTCGAGCGGTAGGTGATGACGTTGGCGGTGAGGCCCGTGCGCTGGCCGCCGTATTTCTTGTAGATGTACTGCATCACCTCCTCGCGCCGCTCGTGCTCGAAATCGACGTCGATGTCGGGCGGCTCGTCGCGTTCGGTGGAGATGAAGCGCCCGAAGACGAGGTTGGCAGCGGCGGGATCGACTTCGGTGATTTCGAGGCAGAAGCAGACGGCGGAATTGGCCGCCGAGCCGCGCCCCTGACAGAGGATCCGGAGATCGTAGCGGGCATGCCGCACGATGTCCGCGACGGTGAGGAAATACGAGGCGTAGCGCTTGTAGGCGATGAGGCAGAGTTCGCTCCAGAGCGAAGCCTTGACCTTGTCGGGCACGCCGTCCGGGTAGCGCTTCACGGCGCCTTCCCAGGTCAATCGTTCGAGCGTTTCCTGCGCCGTCTCGCCGTTGCCGATCGTTTCGGTCGGATAATTGTAGCGAAGCTGGTCGAGCGAAAACGCGATCCTCGACAGCAGCACTTCGGTCTGGTGCAGAGCATCGGGATGATTGGCAAATAGCCGCGCCATCTCGCGCGGCGGCTTCAGGTGCCGCTCCGCGTTCTGCTCAAGCCGCCGCCCCGCCTGCTCGAGCGTCCAGTGTTCGCGAATGCAGGTGACGACATCCTGCACAATGCGGCGCGAAGGCTCGTGATAGAGCGCGTCGTTTGTCGCGATCAGCGAGACGCCCGTCTCACGCGCGAGCTGTGCCAGCCGGTTGAGCCGTGCCCGGTCGCCGCCCTTGAAGCGCGGCGCCGCACCGAGCCACACGCGGCCGGGTGCAGCGCGCGCCAACGTCCTCAGCGTTTCCTCGGTGAGACGCCAGTCTCGTTCGTTTGGCATGACAATGAAAAGCTGGCCCACGGTGAAGCGCTCTTCATCGGCACTGTCCCGTTTGAACGCAGGAAATTCCGCATGCATTGCCGGGACAGCAACGCTCCTTTCCACCAGGTCGTCGAACGTGAGACGGCAGTCTCCTTTTTCGCTCTCCTTGCGCAGGTTGCCGCGCGACAGCAGCCGGCAGAGCCGGCCATAGGCGGCGCGGTCGGAAGGGTAGGCAACGATGTCGGGTGTGCCGTCGATGAAGCTCAATCGTACCCCGACGACGTAGCGGAAGCCCGGTGCCTTGCCGGCGAGGTCACGCGCCGCGACGTAGCCGCGGACGACGCCCGCGAAGCTGTTGCGGTCGCAGAGCCCGAGCCCGGTCATGCCGAGCGCGATGGCGGCCGAGACCAGTTCCTCGGGATGCGAACCGCCGCGCAGGAACGAGAAGTTGCTGGTCGTTACCAGCTCGGCATAGGGCGGGGGTGGTGCCTGCCGGCGCTGCGCATGCGTCGATGTGCCGATGCTGACGACGTCGCCGCTCATGCGAAGATTCCGTGCAGGAACCAGCGCGGCTGTGCCGCTTCGCTGTAGAGCCCCTGGCGGAAGACCCAGAAGCGGCGTCCGGCCTCGTCCTCGGCAACGTAATAGTCCCGCAGCATTGCTTCGGGGTCGAAGACCGCAAGCTTGGGAATGTAGTTTTTCGGCGGAGCCGGGAGGGTGCCTTCGCGCGTTTCAATGGGCTCGGGCTCTGCCTCGATCTCAGGGAGCAACGCCAGGCGCTGCCCGGACCGCCACCACTCCGCTTCGATCCGCTCGGGCCCCGCGACCTTGGCGAAGCGGTAGCGGATGCGCCGCCAGGTCATCACTGCCGGCGGGCCGTCCGGCACCTCGGCGACCACAATTATCGGCTCCGGCGAGGGCAGGAGCCGCAGCGGCCTTGCCCCCTCGGGCGGCGGCAAATCCGTCTCCCCCCGCGGCTGCGGCGCGACGACCGGCTCGAGCTTCACGGCGCGTTCCGGAATATGCGTATTGACCGGCACGGAGCGCACCACGGCGAGCGGGCCGAGCCGGCTCGTCATGCGGTCGTAGAGCTTTTCGAGATCGGCCGTGCCGTCCTCGCTCGCGAAGGCGCTGACCGTCGTGCTTTCGAGCTTCGTAATGGAACTCGCGCCGAGCCGGATCATGTCGATGCCGAAACCGGGATCGTATTCGCCCGCAAGCCGCTCGGCGCGATGCCTGAAGAGGCTCGCGATGTGATGCGGGTCGCGCGTCGCACGCGAGGCATTGACCGAGAGGCTGATTACCTTGTGGTCGACGAGATAGAGAAAGAGGTGGAAGGCCTGTGCGCCGATCCCCTCTCTCTCGAGCCTCAGGCCGAGCTGCACCGCAAGATCTTCGGCGCAGGCGAGGACGTCGTCGATGAGCCCGATCGGCTCGCCGAAGCGCCGCTCCGCATAGTAGTCGGCGACCGGAATTCGCGGCGTGATCCGCTCCTCGGCATATCCCAGCGTCTGATCGAGCCGGTTGAGGAGCGACGCGCCGAAGCGCGCGGCGAGCGCCTTGCGGTCGCGGCCATAGAGCTGGCCGACCGTCTTGAGCCCCAATTGATCGAGTACGGCGACCTGCTCCTCCTCGAGCCTCAGGGCTGCGAGAGGAAGCGGGGCCAGCATCGAAGCCAGCGCGTCCCCGCCGACGATGCGACCGGGGGCGAAATGGGCGAGCGCCCAGGCCGCGCCGATAGTATCGGCAATGGCGCCGCGCACGGCAAAGCCCAGCGCCTCCAGTCGGCCGGCGAGCCGGTCAAGCATTTTAGCTTCGCCGCCGAAGAGATGCGCGACCCCGGAGATGTCGAGGCAGAGATCGCCATAGGCCGATCTGCCGGAAAGGACGGCGACCAGCGGACTTGCATTGGAGTGCCAGTCGGCGAAGGCGGCAAAGAGATGCTCTGTTCGCGCCCGGTCGATCTCCCGCGCGTCGAGATCGGGCACCTGAGCCCGCGCGTCGGAGAGATTCTGGCCGGATGCGAGCCCCCGACCCATGGCGTGCGCGTCCACCGCCACGAGCACCATGGCGTTGTTCTGTTTCTCGTAGAGCGCCAGCGGCCGCTCGAGGCCGGGTTCAGCCCGCCTGATGCAGTCGGTCGCCCATCTCGGCAGGTTGAGAACGAGGTACCGCCGGCCGCTCAACGGCAGGGCGCGTTGCGGCGCCGCGTTCGACGACGACAAAGCCATGATCTACCCAATCCAACGCAAAACTCCGGCCTTCGAGCTGTTGCCCCCGGACGCCGAGCCGGCCCTTCTCGAGCTCGACGGAGAAACGCGGCTGCCCGGGAGCATCGGGGTCGAAGCGGTGGGCAGCGGCCGGGGCCGGCGCGACCCGCCAGCGCAGGTCGGCGGCACTCGCCGCGCGCCAGAGCCCATAGCGCAGCATGAAGGCCGTGGTGCCGGTCGCGGCGGCCCTCAGGTTCAGCCGCCGCGACACGGTGAAATCGAGCGATTTCTCCGCGCCCGGCACGTCGGCGATCACGGCGGCGACGGCGCGGCAACTCAGCGATTCTTCCATCGCCCAGAGAAGTTCGGTGACCGAGCCGACGCGGCCGATGACGATCTGCTCCGCCTCGTAGCCGAAATCCCTGAATCCCGCGGCATAGGGAACACCCAGCTCCTGTGCGTCGGCAATGAGCTGCAGGTAGACGAGCGCCGGGCGTTTCGGGCCCAGCAACCGCCGGCTTGCGCCGAGGACGAACCCGAGCCCGGCGCCCGCGTCCCGCGGATCGTCGACGAAGACTTCCTGCAGCAGCCCCGCGGGCGCGGCGAGCAGTCCCAGGATGCCGGAATCAGCGGCCTCCGGCCCGGCTTCGAGGCCGTTCCGGGCCAGCGGCGGCCGCTTTTCGAGCGCGGCGATGCGCGCCCTGAGCCTTTCGATGGTATCGGTTCTTGCGCCCAGCATGGGGAGGGCTCCCGGTTGTTTCAGCAGAACAAAGAGAGAACATCCAACGGGCGGGAAGAGTCAAGCCGGGCCGGAAGAAGTGATCGGCGGTCCCTCGCCCGTACCGGCGTTTGACCGAGGTCACGCGGGATCAACCGGAGCGCGCTAAACAGCGTCGCCATCAGGAGCACGACATGATCGGCAACCGCCTCTCCGCCGCCCTCGCCGCCACCGCTCTGCTTGCCGCCGTCGCGGCCGCCTGGCCCTTCGTCTTCGGCGCTGGGACCGGCCCTTTCGAGCATGTCTCGATTCGCGGCGAAACCGTCGAAATCTACGGCTACGGACCCTATCGTCACATGCCCGCAGACATTGCAGTCCAGGGGCTCGCGCAGGATCTCGTCACGCTGTTCGTCGCCGTTCCGGCGCTGATCGTCACCCTCATGGCCGCCCGCCGCGGCTCCCGTGCCGGCTACGTGGCGCTAACCGGCGTCACCGGCTACCTCTTCGTCCAGTATCTGCTCTACCTCGCTCTCGCGACCTACAACGAGCTGTTCCTCATCTGGGTCGTCCTGGTGCTTCTGGCTTCGCAATGCCTCATCCGCCTGCTCCTCGGCGCGAGCCAAATCGTCGAGCCGATCGTCTGGCCGCCGCTGACCCGCCGCTATGTCGGCGGCTTCCTCATCGTCAACGGCACGCTCATCGGCCTGCTCTGGCTCAGTGTCATCGTGCCGCCGCTCGTCGACGGCTCGCTCTATCCGGCGGACCTCGATCACCTCACGACGATGATCGTCCAGGGCTTCGATCTCGCCCTTTTTCTGCCGCCCTCACTCCTTGCCGGCTACTGGTTCATTCGAGGCCGGGAAGCCGGGGACGTGTTCGCACCCGCCTATGCGGTGTTCCTCGCGCTGCAGATGGCCGCGATTCTCGCCAAGATCGTCTGGATGAGCGCCATCGGCGTCAGCGCCGGCCCTGCCCTCGTCGTCATCCCGGCGCTGCTTGCAGGCGCCCTCGCCGCCGCCTGGCTCGTTCTGCGTCCGGCGTGGCGCAGGGTCGCAACCGCGTTACACTAGGCGCTACCCAGCAGCGCGTCGATCTTCTTTGCGAGCGCCACGTCCCTTTCGGTGAGTCCGCCGGCGGAGTGGGTCGACAGCGTGATCGTCACGCTGTTGTAACTGTTCGACCAGTCCGGGTGGTGGTCGGCCTTCTCCGCAAGCAGCGCCACGCGGGCCATGAAGCCGAAGGCCTCCGAGAATGTCTGGAACCCGAAGCTTCGGGTTATCGCGCCTGCTGCGGAATCGTAACGCCAGCCCGGAACCTCCCCGAGCGCGGCCTCGCGATCCGATGGGCTCAGCTTCCCGGCCATTTCCCAGTCCTCCCTTTCCCACGATCGCGACCGCCGGCCGGCAATCCCGCTTCGCAATAGACACAAACCCGGATATCGGACTTAAGTCGCCATTCACCATTGCCGGTGGATTCGGTTCCGCTGCCCGGACCCCGCCTCTCCCCTTCAAGCGATCTTAACTCGCAACGGGTTTCATCGGCGGGGATTATCGGAGCTTTTTGTTGTTTACCTCTGCCCGCAAGTCGATGCCGGCGATCGACTACGTGTCCATCGTGAAGTCGGTCTACAAAGACCGGCGCGCGATGGTCCTGGGTGCGTTCGCGTGCCTGCTGGGCATGGTGGTTACGGCGGTCAAGACCGGCCATCCGATCCTTTGGCTGACAGTCGCGGCTTTCATCCTCGTCACCATATACCGCTACATCGACATGACGCTGTTCGCGCGTGCCAAGATCGGCCCGACCGATGTCGAGGCGGCCTCGCGCTGGGAAGTGCGCGCGACCTACGGCGCAGCGGGCTTCGCCTACCTCACCGGCTTCTGGTGCTTCGCGAGCCTCGTGTTCGTCGACGACCCGATCGCGGAACTTCTGTCGCTCACCATCACCATCGGCTGCATGGTCGGCGTCGTAACGCGGAACTTCGGCCTCGACCGGCTGCTCACCATTCAGCTCATCGGAGGCCTCGCGCTGATTTCGGGCGGCCTCATCCTTGCCGACACGCCCTATCACTGGCTGCTCGCCATCACGATGGCGATTGCGCTCGTCTCCTTCCGCTTCCTTGCCGCCGATGTGCGCGAGGTGCTTCTCAATGCGGTGCATAGCCGCGTCGAGGCCAGCCGGCTGGCGCTGGAGCTCGATACGGCCCTCGATACGATGCAGCACGGGCTCTGCATGCTCGACGCCAACGGCCTTATCGCGATTGCCAACGATCGGGCCGAGCTGGTCTTTTCGAGCTTCGTCGACGGTACCTGGACTGGCCGGCCGTTCTCCGCACTCATTTCCGCCGCGGCGTCGCGCGGCACCATCCCGCAGCGGGCGGCCGACCGGCTGATGAACACCGTCCGCGCGGGCGGCGGGGGCAAGGTGATCCTGCGCCTGCCGGATACCCTCTATATCGAAGTGACGGTGAGTTCGCGGCAGGACCGCACGGTTCTGCTCTTCGAGGACATCACCGAGCGTGTGAAGGCCGAGGAGCGCATCAACTTCATGGCGCATTACGATGCGCTGACCGGCCT
>CAYRNE010000126.1:0-7490 GCA_964425245.1 uncultured Devosia sp. | reverse complement strand
GTAGCCGATGCCGAGCCGTCCGCGCTGGAACATCGGCAGGCCGGTGATCGGCAGTCCGTCCAGCATCACGCGGCCGCGGTCCGGCCTGACGAGCCCCATGATGATCGAAAAGACCGTGGTCTTGCCCGCGCCGTTCGGGCCGAGAAGGCCGACCGCTTCGCCGCGCCTCACCGCGATGGAGACGTCGCGCACGACCATGGTCTTGCCGAAGCTCTTGGCGAGGCCGTGCGCGACCAGCCAGCCGGTCTGGTCTATCCGCGCGGTCGGCCGGGTCTCGTTCATTGCGGGGTGAAGACGCCGGTGACCCGGCCTCCGCCCGCAGCTGAGAACACGGTTGTCTGCTCCGCAAGATTGATGACGAGCTCGGGGCCGTTCAGCGTGCCGACGGCATTGACCACGGTCACGTTGCCGCTGAGCCGCAGGATCTGCGAACCGGGATCGAACGTCGCGCGTTCGCCGGTCGCATCCTGGTCCGACGTCTTGAGCCGGACGTGGCCCGTCGCGACCATGCGGCGGATGTCCTCGACGCCGCCCTCGCCGTATTCGACGACGACCTTGTCCGCCCACACGGTAAGGTCCGACCGGACGATCACGACGTTGCCGGTGAAAGTGGCCTCGGAGGTCGCCTGATCGACGGTGAACTGGTCGGCGGTCACCTTGATGGGACTGGCGGCGAGTGCCGGGCCGCAGCCGATCGCGAGGGCAAGCAAGAGGACGGCAAGTCCGCGCGTCATGGCGCTTCACCCTCCGGCGCGACGTCGTTGCCCGGGCGCAGCATGTAGGTCTCCTCACCGGGGGTAGAGGGGAACTCGAGCGTCACGCGGTTGAACTGCCACTGCTCCGTCCTTCCGTCGTACGACATGGTTTCGGCATCGAGCGTTGCACCGTTCCTGAAGACCAGCGCCGCAGCGCCCTCGGATACGAGGCTCTGCGCATCGATGTCGATGCGCGCATCGGCGATCGTGCCGGCGACGCCGAGATCGCCTGTTATGCGCGTATTTCCCTCGACTGTGATGAGCTGGCTCGAAAGCTGCAGTCGGGCCGTGTCGGCCTCGGCAAGGAAATCCGAGCCGTCGGGCCGGGTCATCGTGAACCTCGCTCCGTGCATGTGGATGAGGTCGGTGTTGCCGAGCGCGGCGCTCGCTGCGCCCGCCTCCACCTTGTACACCGTGCCGTCGCTGCCGACGCCCGAGTAAGAGGGGGCCTCGACGAGGAGATTGTTGCGGTCGACCGAGATGTTGGCGAAGCCGAAATCGGGGACGAGGCTGCCGAGGTAGAGCTGCAGCAAAAGGCCGCCGAAGATGATCGCCCCGAGGGCAGGCAGCCCGATGCGCAGCACGCCGACCAGCCGGTTGCGCCGCATGAGTGCGTCGTAGATCGCGCCTCTCTGCTCTGCGGTCGCGGTCCGGACGCGGCTCATCGGTCAGCTATGCGCAAAGATGTCGTCCTCGGGCCATCCCTTGAGGTCGAGTTCGATGCGGGTCGGCAGGAAGGCGAAGCAGGCTTCTGCGAGCCCCCGCCGGCCTTCCCGGTCGAGCATCAGGTCGAGATGGCGCTTGACGTCGTGGAGATAGAGGACGTCTGCGGCGGCGTAGTCGAGCTGCGCGTCGCTGATCCGCTCGGCGCCCCAGTCCGAGCTCTGCTGCTGCTTCGAAAGATCGACGTTCAGCAATTCGCGAACCAGGTCCTTGAGACCGTGCCGGTCGGTATAGGTACGCACCAGACGGCTCGCGATCTTGGTGCAGTAGACCGGACCCGTCAGCACGCCGAAGCGGTGCTTCAGGACGGCCATGTCGAAGCGCGCATAGTGGAAAATCTTGGTGACGTCGGGGTCGGCCAGGAGCCGCGTGAGGTTGGGGGCGGCATTCGCATCGGCCGGAATCTGAACGACGTCCGCGCTGCCGTCGCCGGGCGAGAGCTGCACCACGCAGAGCCGGTCTCGATGCGGATTGAGCCCCATCGTCTCGGTGTCGATCGCGACTTCGCGCCCGTAGCGGGATAGGTCGGGCAGGTCGCCCCGGTGCAGTCTGACCGTCATGATGTCCCCTGGCTGCCTGGCGCCTGCGGCGCCGGTCCCGGGCCGTTGATGCCATAGCGCGGAAGCCTTGGAAAGGCCGCGGCGCCTGTGCCGCGGCCGCTCCGATACGGCCCCTGCCTTGCGCTTTAGAACGCAATCGGGTTTGGAATA
This sequence comes from uncultured Devosia sp., assembly GCA_964425245.1. Classification (GTDB taxonomy): domain Bacteria; phylum Pseudomonadota; class Alphaproteobacteria; order Rhizobiales; family Devosiaceae; genus Devosia_A. Next base: position 5,302 of record CAYRNE010000126.1, on the reverse strand, counting down.
GGGCGCCTTTCGCGCGGCATGCGGCCGTGGGATCGGCAGCGGCAGCGGCAGCGGAGCGGCAGTGAGCATGCTGGGGCGATTGCGCGATACCCTCAACAATCTGCCTCGCCGCGTGAAGAGCCTGATCCTTGCGGGCTTCGACGCGCTCGCGCTCATGGGCGTGATGTGGCTCGGCTATGCGCTGCGGCTCGGCGGCAACTTCAACCCGAACGCCTACCAGATCGGGATGATGGCGCTTGCCCCGGCCATTGCGCTCCCGGTGTTCCTGCGATTCGGGCTCTATCGCGCGGTAATCCGCTATCTCCCGGAGCGCGCCGTCTGGACCATTCTCAGAGCAATGACCATTGCGACTCTGCTCTGGGTGTTCGTGCTGTTCATCGCCGAGGCGACGCGTTTTGCGGTCCTGCCGCGCTCGATTCCGATCTTCTATTTCCTGTTCGGGACAATTGTCGTCGCCGGCTCCCGCTTCTCGGCCAAGTACCTGCTGTGGCAGCCGCTCCGCCGCCAGATGCCGTTGACGACGGTGATGATCTACGGCGCCGGCGACGCCGGACGCCAGCTTGCGACGGCGCTCCGCGCCCAGGGGGGCGCCTTCGTCTCGGGCTTCATCGACGACAACAGCGATCTCCACGGCCGCGACGTCATGGGCGTTCGCGTCTATCCGCCGGAGCGGCTCGATTCGCTGGTTCGCGATCTCGGCGTCAGCGAGGTGATCCTGTCGATCCCTTCGGCCGAATCGCGGAGGCGGCAGCAGATCGTCTCCGAGCTCGGCAAGCTCCCGGTCCGCATCCGGACGCTTCCGGCGATCAGCGAAATTGCCACCGGCAAGTACGTCGTGAGCCAGCTGCGCGAGATCGACATCGACGAGCTCCTCGGCCGCTCTTCCGTTCCCGCCGATCCGTCGCTTCTGAAGGCGATGGTTGCCGGCCGCGTACTCATGGTCACGGGCGCGGGCGGATCGATCGGCTCCGAGCTCTGCCGTATCGTCGCCAAGTGGAATCCGGCAAGGCTCGTCCTGTTCGAAGCCAACGAGCACGCGCTCTATCAGATCGACCGTGCGCTCAGGAACATGGGCTTCGAGGCGATCGTATCCGTCCTCGGCTCGGTGACGGACGAGCGGCTGGTGCGCCGCATTCTCGCCGGGTACCGCGTCGAGGCGGTGCTGCATGCCGCGGCGCACAAGCACGTGCCGCTGGTCGAGGCCAATCCGCTCGAGGGCGTGCGCAACAACGTTCTCGGCACACGCATCCTCGCGGAAGCGGCGTTCGAAGCGGGTGTGCGTGATTTCATCCTCGTCTCCACCGACAAGGCGGTACGGCCGACCAACGTCATGGGCGCCACCAAGCGCTGGGCCGAGCTGATCGTGCGCGATATCGGCGCGCGGGCGGTGGCGGCAGGCACCGGCCAACGCTTTTCCGCAGTGCGCTTCGGTAACGTTCTCGGCTCGACCGGCTCGGTCGTGCCGCTGTTCCGCGAGCAGATCGCTGCCGGCGGACCGGTGACGCTCACCGACGAGCGGATGACGCGCTACTTCATGTCGATCCACGAGGCGGCGGAGCTGATCGTCCAGGCGGGGACGCTGAGCGAGGGCGGCGACCTCTTCCTGCTCGACATGGGCCAGCCCGTCAGGATACGCGATCTCGCCGAGAACATGATCCGCCTCGCGGGGCTCACGATCCGCAGCGAAGCGCGGCCCGACGGCGACATCGCGATCGAGGTGATCGGCGCGCGGCCCGGCGAGAAGCTCCACGAGGAGCTGTTCTACGAGCCCTCGCAGGCCTCGCCCACGCAGCACCCAAAGATCCTCCGCGCGCGGCTCGACATCGGCGCGAGCGGCGAACTGGCCGAGGGGCTCGCGCGTCTCCTTGCGGCGCTCGAGCGCGCCGACGAGGCGGCGGTGCGCGAAACGCTCTTCGGCTTCATCGCCGACGCTGCACCGGCGAACGTGCCCGCCTAGGCAAAGACCACGGTCCTGCGGCCATTGAGCATGACCCGCGATTCGAGGTGGAGCTTCACCGCGCGCGCGAGCACGCGGCTCTCGATGTCGCGGCCCACCGCGATCAGGTCGTCCGGCGTCATCGCGTGGTTCACGCGCGCCGTCTCCTGCTCGATGATCGGTCCCTCATCGAGGTCGGCGGTGACATAGTGCGCGGTCGCGCCGATGATCTTCACCCCGCGCTCATGCGCCTGGTGATAGGGCCTCGCGCCCTTGAAGCTGGGCAGGAACGAGTGGTGGATATTGATGATGCGGCCATGGAGGCGGTTGGCGAAGGTATCGCTGAGGATCTGCATGTAGCGCGCGAGGACCACGAGCTCGGCCCCGGTCCTGTCGATGATGTCGAGCACCTGCGCCTCCTGCCCGGCCTTGTCGCCGCCCTTCGGCAAGGGCAGGTGGTGGAAGGCGATGCCTTCGTATGCCGCGGTTGCACGGGAATCCTCGTGGTTGGAGACGATGGCGGCGACCTCGGCGTCGAGCCAGCCGACCCTGATCTGGTAGAGCAGGTGCAGCATGGCGTGGTCGAACTTCGACACCATGATCACCATGCGCTTCTTTTCCCGCCGGTCGACGAGCGAAGTGCGCATGCCGAGGCGCTCGACGACGGGTCCGAGCGCGCCCTCCAGCGTCTCGCGGCCGATCCCGCCGGGCGCCGTAAACGCGATGCGCATGAAGAACCGCCCGGTCTCGCGGTCCCAGAACTGGTTGGATTCGGCAATGTTGCAGCCGAGCGCGGCGAGCTCGCCCGTCACCGCGGCGACGATGCCCGGGCGGTCGGCGCAGCTGAGCGTCAGGATGAAATCGGCGTCGGTCATCGCGGCTCCCCGTTCGGTCTCGCGCGCTTGTAGCGGAGCGGGCCGGCCTTGGGCAGACCGCGAGGCGCCGATGGTGAACGGCCGGCGCACGCCGGAACTGGACGCGGCTGCCGCCCGTTTCTTGCGCAAGGAGAACGATGATGCCGCTCTACCGTCTTCGGCCCACCGCACGGCCCGGCGACACCAACTGGGATCGCGCCATCAACCAGGGCGAGATCGTGGTGCGCGCCCGTTCGAGCGGGGAGGCGAGGGCGCTCGCCGCGCTCGAGGAGGCGGAGGCCGCGGCCGGCGCGCCCGCCGCCGCCACGACGCAGGTGCGGGCCAGCGCCTTCATGGATGAAAAGCTCTATACCGTCGAGGACGAGCCCGCTGGCCGCTGGCCGGCGGAGGGTCCCGCCGGCGTCGTCGACGGCATGTTCGACATTCCCCGGAGCTACGTGCCGATCGGGGACTGAGCGGCAAGATACGCGGCCGAAAGGCGGCAGCCGCGTATCCGAGTGCCCGCGGCCCAGAGTTCAGTGCCGCGTCTCGCCGTCCTCCTCCTCGACGAACATCACGGCATTGGCGGCGGTGGCGCTGAGCCGCACCTCGTCGCCCTCGACATCGGCGACGAGATCGCCGGGGATGTAGTGGTGGTGGCCCTCGTGCGAGCCGGGGCCGCTCAAGTCCTTGGTGAGCTTGATGCGCTCGCCTTCGACGCGGTCGACAACGCCGACCGGAACGCCGTCGGCGCCGACGACCTTCATGTGCTCGCGGATGGACGACAGCATGGCCATGGCTTCTCTCCTTGTGGGTGCCTCAGGGGAACGCACGAGCGCGGGGTCGGGATGCGCCCGAAAGCGGCGGCGCGAGGGCGCGCGGAACCCCGGCCCGCCCCGCCGGTTGTCCCGGCATAGTTGAGGAGATAGCGATGCCCGACGAACCGATCCCGACGCCGCCCGATGATACGCGCCATGGCCCGGTACCGCCGTTGCAGCCGGACCCGGTGAAGCCCGACCCCGGCCGCAAGCCGCTGCCGCCTTATCCCGAGAAGGTCGGCGACAATCCCGTCCGCCCGCCGGGGCAGGAGCCGTTTCCCGACGACGACGCGCTGGTGGAGGACGGGCCGGAGGAGAACCTCGGCGATTCGCGCTAAATGCGCTTCGCAGTCGGGAATCCTCTCCCGCGAAGCGGAGGAGGGGGACCGCCGTCAGGCGGTGGAGGGGGGGGCCGCACGCGCAATGGTCGCGAGAACCACTGCAGGCCTCAACTCCAGCTCCTCAACCGTGAACCGCAGCGTTCTGATGCCCTGCTCCGCCAGCCACGCATCGCGCCGTGCGTCACGCACGGCAGCCTCGGCGTGCACCGGACCATCCACCTCGATGCACAGCTTCGCCGACGCGCAGTAGAAGTCGAGGATGTACGGACCAAGCGCATGCTGGCGGCGGAAATGCAGCCCGAGTTGGTTGCGCCGCAGCAACGACCACAGAATCTGCTCCGGTTGCGTCAGGTTACGCCGCAGGCCCTTCGCACGCTTCTGGGTCAGGATCGACGATCGCATGGTCCGGTGCTGATGGCCGCCCCTCCACCACGCACTTCCTTGCGCTTCGCGCGGGCGATCCTCGGCAGGTCATCTTTCTCTTGCGATCGCCCCGACTGGGACCTCAGAGGGCAGAAGTTTGCGCTCGTGCGGGCACGCCACCACTACTTGCCCAATTGCCTCATTGTTCTGGTTTGTATATTCGGGAGAGTTCGTCGTTCTTGTATTATTGGGGGGATTATGGACTGGACCGCACACCTGAAGCCCGGTCGCTTCGCAACGAATGATGGAAGCATTGACGCTCAGAACGCTCACATCACCGGGGCTGGTTATGGCCCAAATCCAATGGATCCTCTTCAGCGGGACTTTGATAGGATTCTATTCTCAAGCGCCTTTCGCCGGTTACAAGGTAAGGCACAGGTTTACCTATTCCCGGAGACCGATTACGTTCGCACGCGCCTGACGCACACACTTGAGGTGGTGAGCATTGGGCGCCTCCTCTCGACTTTGATTATCCGTCAATTGGCGCGGGACAACGCTTCCTTCAAAGACGCCATGTCGAGGTATCAGTTGAACGAGATTGGCTTGGTCGATGGTATCTCTGCCGCTTGCTACGCTCATGACATTGGCAATGCACCGTTCGGCCACATTGGCGAGTATGCAATCAGAGCATGGTTCATGGATCACCTTCCAGAGTCCGGCGGCCACCTGTCTCTTGCCGAGTTCAAGGACGTCGGCCGCGATTTTACCGAGTTCGACGGCAACGCCCAAGGTTTCCGTATGCTCACGCGGCTAATGGGCTGGGGTCCTACAAAAGGTGGGCTCCAACTAAGTTATCTAACCCTTTCGTCCTTTGTGAAGTATCCATACGGCTCAAGTGATGATCAGAACCGCGACAAGAAATTCGGATACATGCAGTCAGAGGCTAGCCATTTTAGGCAAGTTGCTGATTACCTAGGCTTACGTGGGAGC
>CAYRNE010000125.1:0-7595 GCA_964425245.1 uncultured Devosia sp. | reverse complement strand
TTCGCGATGGAGGTTCATCTGCACCTTGCGGCAGCCTATCCGCTGGAGCCGTGGGTCGAGCACTTCGAGTGGCTGACGCCGCTCTTCAACGAGCGCATCGAAATCAGCGAGGGCAGGATGATCGTGGCGTCGCGGCCGGGGTTGGGCCTCTCGCTCAGCGAGCGCGCCGGCGGCTGGACCGCCGACCGAAGCCGGCACGTGCGCAACTGAAGTCGCGGAGGCAGACCATGGACCGATATACCGGCGGCTGCCTGTGCGGGAACGTCCGGTTCGTTGCGACGGGCCGCCCGTACCGCGTCGGCATCTGTCACTGTCTCGATTGCCGCAAGCACCACGGTGCGCTGTTCCATGCTTCCGCGATATTTGCCGAGGACGCGGTCAGCATCGAAGGCGAGACGCGCGAATATCAGGGACGGCACTTCTGTCCGCGCTGCGGCTCGTCCGTCTTTTCCCGTTCCGGGGATGAAGTCGAGGTGAACCTCGGTTCGCTCGATGAGCCGGATCGGTTCGTGCCCACCTACGAGCTCTGGACCATCCGGCGCGAGTCGTGGTTGCCACCGTTTCAGGTAAGGCGCCGCTATGAGCGCGACCGAAAGGCCGCGGGTCGCAGCGAGGACTAGGTCGTCTGCGTCACCTTGTTGAGATGGGGCGGGCGATCGGGATCGAAGCCGAGGTGCCGCGCCAACTGCTCGACGAAGACGTAGAAGCTCACGATCAGCGGCAGCGGATCGGTGATCGGATGCCCGCTCTCGACCTTGGCCAGCACGTCCGCCCGCTTGACGAGCCCGGTCGTCGCGAAGGCGCGGGCGCCCTGCCCGGCAAGCCGGTCGACCACCTCGGCCACTGCCGACTCGGCCGTATCGCGCGCGCAAAGCGCAAGCACCGGGAAGCCGGCGCCCACAATCCGCGCCGGTCCATGCAGCACTTCGGCGGCGCTGTAGGCTTCGGCGTGGATGCCACAGGTCTCCTTGAACTTGAGCGCCGCCTCCTGGGCGATTGCGAAGGCCGGCCCGCGCCCGACAACGAACATCGACACCCGCCCTTCCAGCGCCGGGGAAAGCCCGGACCAGTCGGCCGCGACGGCGCGCTCGAAGGCATCGGGCAGCCGCTCGAGCGCCGAGAGCAGTTCCTTGTCTTCGCGCCAATGCGCCAGGACGCAGAGGCCTGCGACGACGGAACTGACAAAGCTCTTGGTCGCGGCGACGGAGCGTTCGGCGCCGGCGCGGAGGTCTATCGCGTGGTCGGCATCGGTCGTGATCGGCGAGCCGGGGGTATTGGTGAGCGCAAGCGTCAACGCTCCGCCGCGATGGGCGGCGGCGGCCATGCCGACGATGTCCGGACTCTTGCCGGACTGCGAGATGGCGACGGCAGCACAGCGCTCGAGCTTCAGCTCGCGGCCATAGATTGAAGTGATGGAAGGACCAATCGAGGCGACCGGAACGCCGGCAACGAGCTCCACGGCGTATTTGAAGTAGGCCGCGGCGTGGTCGGAGGAGCCGCGGGCAATGGTCGCGAACATGACAGGATCGCGCGCCCTGAGGGCGGCGCCGGCGGCGGCGAAGGCCTCGCCTTCCTCCCGCAGGAGTCGCGCCGCGGCCCCGGGGATTTCCTCTATTTCGGCGCGCATCTGGCTGGATGTCATGGTGGTCGGACCTTCCGCGTTGAGATTGTGGCCGTCCCGTCCGCAACGGCGAGGGCGACTGTTGGCGGCCATGAGTGCTGTTCGTCGTGGGCCGTTTAGCGAGGGGAACGTCGCCGATAAAGCGCAAAATGCCGCTTGGGCCGCCTTGCGGCTGTACCCACCGCCCTTTCGTGATACGGATCGCCCGAGCATACGGACGATCATGCCTGAGACTGCGACCGGCGCGGCCCGCTTCCGCAAAGAGACGATACGCTTGCCCATGGCCCGCCTCGGGCCGCCGAGCAGCCTGCCGCGCTTCCGCTGGCAGCAGCCCACGCCGAACCGGCCGACGCCGCCGCATGTCGGCTTGAGCACCGAGGAAAGTGCGAACGGCTTCGCCTGGGGCGAGGACTCGATCCTCCCCTACCGGGTGTTCGAGGACTATGACCGCGACCGGCGCGAGGGCAGCCTCGACGTGCTGGTTCTGGAGAACGGGCGGCTCCGCGCCGTGGTCGCGCCGTCGCTGGGCGGGCGGCTGGTCGAGCTCCGGGACCTCGCATCCGGCAGGGACCTCGTCTTCCGCAATCCGGTGTTCCAGCCGGCCAATCTCGCAGCGCTCAACGCATGGTTCTCGGGCGGAATCGAATGGAACGGACTCATCCCCGGCCATTCCCCGTTTACCTGCGCGCCGGTCTTTGCCGGTGTGCGCGAGACGCCGCAGGGACCGATCCTGAGGCTCTACGAGTTCGACCGCATCGTCCAGGCGACGTGGCAGATCGACCTCTTCCTGCCTGCAGATGCGGCGGTCCTTTTCGCGCACGGGCGGATCGTCAACCCTTCGGACGAAGCGCGACTCGCCTACTGGTGGACGAATGTCGCCGCACCGATGCGGCCGGGGACGCGCGTCCTCAGCCCGGCGGATTATTCCATCGAACACGTGTGGCCCGGCAACAATCTCGCCCGATGCGAGTTTCCGCGCCCCGATTGGGATGCCTCCTATCCGGAGCACTGGCAGAACGCGACATCGGTTTTCTTCCGCGCATCCGGCGCCCCGCGGCTCTTCATCGGCGCTGTGGACCGGGAGGGGCGCGGGCTGCTGCAGACCAGCACGGCCCGGATGCGCGGGAGGAAGTTCTTCTATTTCGGCACCGCTCCCGGCGGCCAGAACTGGATGGACTACCTGTCGCGCCCCGGCGAGGGGAACTACCTCGAAATCCAGAGCGGCATAACGCCGACCCAGAACCAGCGCTTCGTGCTCGCGGCGCGCGAAGAGATGGAGTGGACGGAAGCCTTCGCGCCGGTGGAGCTCGATCCCGAACGGGCACACGCGGCAGACTACCGCATCGCCGTCTCGCATGCCGCCGAGGCACTGGCCGCACTCCTGCCGCCCGATGAACTGACGCGGATCGACGCGTTTCTGGGCGCCCAGTCGCGCGAGCGGCTCGACAGGCGCGAGTCGACCGGATCGCCGTGGGGCATGCGCGAGGAGCGGCTGACCGGCAGGCCGCTGGCGAAGGGGCTCGATTTCGGGGTCGAAACGCCCGGCGACTGCTGGGACGACCTCGCGCGTGGGCTCGTCATCTCCGAAGGCAACCTGCAGCAGGTGCCGAACGGTGTCGTCGTGTCGCCGCGCTGGATCGAACGGGTCGAGGCGAGCGCCGGGGAACAGGGGGCGACCTGGCTCCATGAGCTGATCCTCGCGATCGCCGCGCTCGATGCCGGCAACAGGGAAGCGGCGCAGGCTCATGCCGGCGCTTCGCTGCGTCTCAAACCGACGTGGGCCGGCTATCGCCTTTCCGCACTGCTCACCGGCGATGCCGATGCGGCATTCGAAAGCTATCTCCGTGCCTGGAGGATCGGCGGCGCGCCGCCCGAACTCGCGGTCGAGATCGCGACGTTCCTGATGGGCGCCGACCGCCCGGGCGAGCTCAAGGCCTTCGTCGACTCGCTCGCGCCGGACCTCCGTCAAAACGAGCGGATCGTCCTCGCACGGGCGGTGGTCGCCGCCGCCGACAGGCGCTTCGATGAGGCCGAGGCGCTGCTGACGAGCCGCCGGTTCGCCACCATCCGCGAGGGAGAAACGCTGCTCTCCGACCTCTGGGTGCGGCTGAGGCGCGGGCGGCTCGAAACCGCGCTCGGCCGCGAGCCGACGCAGGACGAGATCGGCCGCGACCTTGCGGAGCATCCGCTGCCGAGCACGCTCGACCTCAGGATGCACGTGCTCGAGGGGGCTTGAGACCGGGCTCCCGTAGCGTTTGCCGCTTGTGCCTCATCCGGCCCTGCGGCGCCGGTGTTCTTCCACCGACGCGGCGATGGTCGCGAACCTGGCCTCGTCGACCTCGATGCCGCTCGCCCGCAGCGCGAGAACGATCGCACCGACCGATCCGTCGGCGACCAGCCGGACGTCGGGTTCGAGTCCGGCCGCCCGGATCACCTCGCCAACGCCGGATGCAACGCCGGTGAGGTGTTGCATCACCCCGCCGCCGAGCGCCACCGGGCCAGGAACCGCCGGGTCGAAGACCGTCGAGAAGTCCGTGATGAGGTAGCGCTCCGCCTCTGCGATGAGCCGGGCGGCGACAGGATCGGCACGATGGGCGATCACCAGCGGGGCGAACTGTGCGAGCTCGATCGGCCGCATGGCATAGACCGCGTCGATGAGACCCCTGAGCGTCGCCGACCGCCCGTTGGTGCGTTCCTCGGACCGCGCGATCTTCAGGGCATCGAGAATGGCTTCCGTCAGCGCCGTCGTCGCGCCGCGTCCCTCGAGCGCCGCGACCGCCGCCTTCGCGGCCTCGTGCCCGAGCCAATAGCCCGAGCCGAGATCCCCGACGAGCCAGCCTGCCGCATCGACGACGCCGTCGATGGCGCCGGACCGGATGCGAACGGCGCCGGAGCCGGTGCCGGCGACGACACAATAACCGTCGGCTGCCGGAGTCGCCGAGGCGAACATCGCGAGGAGGTCGCCCGGCATGACGATGCTTCCCGTGAGGCCGAGCGCCCGGAAAGCCGGCTCGATGGTCGCGAGCGGGACGCGGCCCGGGGGCCCGGCGAGCGCCATGAGCGCCGTGCCGATCTCCATCGGGCCGGCCCGCGCGTCGTCAAAGGCGGCCCGCGCCGCGGCGATGATCGAGCTTGCCGCAAGCCCGGGATCGTTCGAGGCGGGATTGCCGCCGCGGCTGCGGCCGTGTCCGAGGCAGCGGCCCTCGAGATCGACGAGATAGGCGCGCGACGAGGTGCCGCCGGCATCGATGGCGAGCACGGTTTTCCTCATGGGCGCCCCCTCCCTTGCAATCCCCGACTATGGCGGATAAGAATTGTTTTCACCAGATCGCTGCGATCTGTGAGAACGATTTTCAGGCGCTAGCACGAGATGACCACCGTCGCCAAGACCTTCAGCGTTCTCGACCGCATCAAGACCTACCAGTCGCAGATGCCGGCCACGATGGCGAAAATCGCAGCGGTGCTGATCGACGATCCGAAGGCGCCGCTCAGCCTTTCCATCACCGAACTCGCCGAGCGCGCGGGCACCTCGGCCGCGAGCGTGACACGCTTCTGCCGCATGATCGGCTACAGCGGCTACTCGCCGCTCCGCGTCGGCATCGCCGAGGACATGGGCCGCGGCGGCGCGCAGGCGGCGTGGATAGCCGACATCGGGCGCTCCTTCGGCCCGGACGATCCGCCGGACGTGATCCGCCGTGCGCTGCTCAACACACACCTGAGGTCGCTGCAGACGGCCGCGGACCTCCTTGATCTCTCTGCCGCCGTGCGCGTCGCAAACCGGATCGTCGAGGCGCGTCAGGTCGACGTCTATGGCGTGGGCGGCAGCGCCCTGACCGCCCTCGAAACCGAGCACCGGCTCTATCGCATCGGCATCAACGTTCACACCTGGTCCGAGGTCCACGCCGGCCTCACCAGCGCCGCGATCCTCGATGCAAAATGCGTGGCAATCGGCATTTCCAACACCGGCCGCACCGAAGAGACCATCGAAATGCTGTCGCTGGCGAAAGCCTCGGGCGCCTATGCGGTAGCGATCACCGGCAACCCCGAATCGCCACTCGCGCGGGGGGCCGACGAGGTGCTGAGCGCGGCCGCGCCGGAGAGTTATCTGAAGCCCGCCGACCTCTCCGCCCGGCACTGCCAGCTGTTCGTCGTCGACCTCCTCTATCTGCTTGTCGCGCAACTGAATTTCGACCGCACTACACGGCTTCTCGCAGCCTCCGCGGCTGCCGTCTCACCTCGTCGCCGGCCGCTTCGCGGCAGCAGGGCCCTGCATCCGGCGGCGCGCCGAACCTCCAAACGATCGATGGAACCGACCGGATCATGAACGACCTCGCAACCCGATACGCCGACGAGGTCAGCTCCCGGCTCGCGCGCCTTGCCCAGGCCAATGCGCCGATCGACGAGGCGATCGCGCTCATCGCCGACGCGCTCGACGCGGGCGGCGTGGTGCAGGCCTTCGGCACAGGCCATTCGGAAGCGTTCGCGATGGAGATCGCGGGCCGCGCCGGCGGGCTGATCGCAACGAACCGCATTCCGCTGCGAACCCTGGTGCTCCGGGGGAAGAGAGACCTTTCGGTGCTCGGCGGCGCCGAACTCGAACGCGATCCGGGCGTCGCAGAAGAGCTGCTTTCGCTGTTCGACATCCAGCCCAACGACGTCTTCATCATCGCCTCGAACTCCGGGGTCAACGGTTCGATCCTCGGCGTCGCGCTGGCCGCCAAGGCGCGGGGCCATAAGGTCATCGCGGTTACGAGCCTCGAGCACACCGCCCGTGTGCCGCCCAAGCACCCGAGCGGCAAGCGGCTCAGCGAGGTTGCCGACATCGTCATCGACAACCTCGCGCCCTATGGCGACGCAGCCCTCGAACTCGAAGGCGGTATCGGCGTCGGCGCCGTCTCATCGATCACAGCGGCTTTCATCGCGCAGCGCATCACCATCGGCGTCGCCGAAACGACGCGCCGGCGCGGCAAGACGCCCCCGGTCTATATCTCGGCCAACATTCCGGGGGGTGACGAGCACAACCGTGCTCTCGAAGATCTCTACGGAGAACGCATCCGCAGGGAGGCCTGACGCCCGGGCCGAGGAACGCTCGGTCGGGGAAGACCACAAGGAACCAGCAAGGGAAGGGACCCGAAATGGCAAACAGAAAGACCATTGACCGCCGCACATTCATGCGCGGAACGGCGGCTGCGGCGGCAGCCGTGCCGTTCAGCGGGCTGCTCAACTCGACGGCCTTCGCCCAGGATGCCGCAAACCCGTTCGGCGTCGCCGAGGGGTCGACCGTCGACGCGGTGATCTTCAACGGCGGTTACGGCATCGACTATGTCGAGTTCGCCGCCAACCTCATGCAGCAGAACCACCCGAGCGTGACCGTGAAGGTTTCGCCCTCGACCCAGATCGCCCAGGAGCTGCAGCCGCGCTTCCTCGGCGGCAACCCGCCGGATCTCATCGACAACTCCGGCGCCCAGTCGATCGGCTTTGCCGCCATCATCGACCAGCTCGAGGACATGAACAGCGTTCTCGATGCGCCGAGCCTCGAGGGCGTCACGATCCGCGACACGCTGGTCGGCGGCGTCGAGAAGCCCGGCACCTTCGGCGACAGGTTCGTTGCCCTCAACTACGTGATGACGGTCTACGCCATCTGGTACTCGGCGCAGCTTTTCGAGGATAATGGCTGGACCCCGCCGACCACCTGGGCCGAGGCCATCGAGCTCGGTGCCAAGGCCAAGGAGAAGGATCTCTATCTCTTCGGCTGGGGCAAGGAGGCAGCGACCTACTACCGCACGACCGCAGTCGCCTCGGCGATCAAGGAAGGCGGCGACGAGGTGCGGCTCGCTGTCGACAACTTCACGCCGGGCTTCTGGTCGCATCCGGCCTTCCAGGCTGTCTTCAACTCGCTCTACGAGATCATCCAGGGCGGGATGATGAAGCCGGGCGGCTCGGGCACGCAGTTCACGGCCGCGCAGGCGCAGTG
>CAYRNE010000124.1:0-7621 GCA_964425245.1 uncultured Devosia sp. | reverse complement strand
CGTGTTGACGTAGGTGACGACCGGCACGCCCGGATACTGTGCCTTCATCGCCAGGACGTCCTCGGGCGTAATGGAGGACGCAAGCGAGCAGCCGGCACGGCTATCGGGGATCAGTACCGTCTTCTTCGGGTTGAGCAATTTGCTCGTCTCGGCCATGAAGTGGACGCCGCACTGGACGATCACCTGCTGGCGGACCCTCGTCGCCTCCTGGGCGAGCTGCAGGCTGTCGCCGACGAAATCGGCGACGCCGTGGTAAATTTCCGGCGTCTGGTAATTGTGGGCGAGGATGACCGCGTTCTTCTCGCGCTTCAGCCGGTTGATCTGCACGATCAGGGGCGCGAAGAACGGCCACTCCACGGCGGGGATGCGGTCCCTTACCTTCGCGTAGATCGGCGTCGTGACCCGCTCGACGGCCTTTGTGTACCTGAGGTCATAGTTGTCGGCGAGGATCGTCCGGGCCTCGTCCAGCGGGGTCAGGGCGTTGATCGACTGTACCATTCCCGGCCTTCCCCGTGGCTGCGTCGCGGCTGGAAAATAGGCAGGGCGGTCCGCGATTTCAATCAATCAACTTGCCTCAGGCGGCACGACGACCTAACTCCAGTCCGCAGCCCATGAACGGAGTCCGATATGGCCCAGGACGCAGCGACTCTGCGGCAGATTCTCTCTCTCGCGCCGGTCATTCCCGTGATCATCCTGGATGACGTACAGGCGGCGCGGCCGCTAGCCGAAGCGCTGGTTGCGGGCGGCCTGCCGGTACTCGAAGTGACGCTCCGGACCCGGCATGCGCTACAGGTCATCGAGGAAATGGCCAGGGTCGAGGGGGCGGTCGTCGGCTCCGGCACCGTGAGAAGCCCGCTGCAGATGGGCCATTCCGTCGACGCCGGTTGCAGGTTCATGGTTTCGCCCGGCGCGTCGCCGCGCCTGTTGGAGGCCGCGGAGGATCACGGCATTCCGCTCCTTCCCGGCATCGGAACTCCGACGGAAGCCATGACGGCCGCCGAGCACGGCTATTCGTTCCTCAAGTTCTTCCCCGCCGAGGCGTTGGGCGGTGCCCCTGTCCTCAAGGCCTATGCCTCGCCCTTGCCGGACATCCAGTTCTGCCCCACGGGCGGCATCGACATGGAGAAGGCGAAGACCTACCTCGCGCTCCCGAACGTCATCTGCGTCGGGGGCTCATGGGTCCTTCCCCAGGAGGCGATCGCGTCTGGCGACTTCAGGCGCATCGAGCAGCTGGCGCGGGAAGCGGCGGGGCTCGCCGCCGCGGCATGACGCGATCGGTTTATCGCCGCAGCAGCATGCTGAAGCGGCCCAGCGTGCGCCGCAGGCGCCTGCGGCGCTTGGGGGAAAGTTCTGCAGTCAGCGCGGTTTCCAGCTCATCCCAATAGCCGGCGAGGCGGGCGCGGACGCGATCGCCGCTCTCTGTGAGCGCGAGTCGCGAAGGGAGGTCCGTTCGCGTCACCTGCCGCGCGACGAGCTCGCGGTCGCAAAGGCGGGCGATGCGGTGGCGAAGCGCCATTGGCTCGGCGTCGAAGGCGGCGGCGAGGTCCGCTTCGGTGGCGCTGACCTGTTCGTGAAGGAAGAAGAGCAGGGCGTCGTCACCTGGCTCGAGACCGTGCTCGTTCAGCGGCACGAGCAAGGCCCGCCGGGCGAGCTGCCCGGCTTCGATCAGCCGGTAAAGGATTGAGCGGCTTCCGGGTTTTGCCATGCTGAAAGAATAGTCGTCCGGCCGCCCTCCGGCGAACCTGCGCATCGGCTATCGTTAATCGCCCGCGGCCGGTCCACTGCGATTGTTCACCGCAGAGAGGTAAGCTATGAGGACGGGCATGTGCGCTTCCTCGCCCGGGGCACGCCGCGCGTGACGCAGGATCTCGCCCGCATCCGCGCGTTCGTCCAGGTCTTCGACGCCGGAGGCTTCTCCGCCGCGGCGCGGCAGCACGGCCGCTCCAAGGCGCTGCTCTCGAAGTACGTGACCGATCTCGAGGATTACCTCGGCGTGCGGCTGATGAACCGAACGACGCGCAAGCTCAGCCTTACCGAGGCCGGCGAGGCCTATTATCGCGAGGCGAGCCAGTTGCTCCAGCAGCTCGACGAGCTCGACGCGACCATCGCCGAGCAGAACGCGGAGCCGCGTGGCCTCATCCGGGTCTCCGGCCCGCGCAACTTCGGCGAGACGGCGCTCGCGCCTGTCATCTTCGCCTTCATGACGCGCAATCCGCGCGTCTCGGTCGATCTAAGGCTCGAGGACCGGTTCGTCGACCTGGTCGAGGAAGGGATCGACGTGGCGTTGCGCATCACGGTGCTTTCGGATTCGTCACTCATCTCGCGCAAGATCGCCGACATCCGCCACGCCGTCTACGCCGCGCCCCGCCTGATCGAGCGTCACGGCATGCCGCAGACGCCGGATGGCCTGCGCGGTCTGCCCGCTGTCATCGACACCAACATGCCGGGTTATGCCAGCTGGCGGTTCATCGAAGCGGGACGGCCGGTTTCGGTGCCGGTCAGCGGGCCGGTCCGCGTCAATTCGCCGGTCGCGGCCATGCAGGCGGCGCTCGCCGGCCTCGGCTTTGCCATTTTGCCTTCCTATCTCGCCGAGCCGCACGTGAAGACCGGTGCACTCGTTGCGGTGCTCGCACAAAGGATGCCGGAAGGACCGAACCTCAGTGCGGTCTATCCGCACCGGCGGCATCTCGCCGGGACGGTGAGGGCGTTGATCGACTTCCTGATCGCCTGGTTCGAGGAGAACCCGATCCGTTGACCCGACGCTTCGCGGCGCACGTCCTCATTTTCCTTTGCAGCGCGATCGTCCTTACCGGCGCCGCCGCACCTGCCGTCGCCCACCCGCATATTTTCGTCGACGCCAAGGCGAAGGTCGTTTTCGACGACAGCGGAGCCCTTGTCGCCATCCACCACGAATGGACTTTCGACGAGGCCTTTTCGGTGTGGCAGGTGCAGGGGCTCGACGAGAACGAAGACGGCGTAACCAGCTCCGGCGAAATGCAGGAACTCGCCGACGAGAACCTCGCCGGCCTCGCCGAGTACCAGTTCTACACGTTCGCAGGAGCAGGGCGGGAGTCGCTCGCTTTCGTCGCCGCCGGGCGTCCTCGCTACGTCTTCGAGAATAACCGCTCGACGTACTTCTTCAGCGTCGCGCCGGCCTCTCCCTATGCCATCCGGGACAGCCTCGAGATCGCAATCAACGATCCCGAATACTACGTGGCGATTACCTTTGGGGACCCGTCCTCGGTAACGCTCGAAAACGCTCCCGCCGGATGCGAGGCCGAGCTGCTGCCACCCGAGCCCATGGACGACGTGCTCGCCGCGCAGCTCTACGCCCTGCCGCCCGAGGTGACCGAGCTGCCGCCCGAGCTTGCCTCGGCGATGCGGGGCGTTCAGGGCGCGATCATCGTCACCTGTCCACCCGGCGCCTCGCGCGCCGGCGCTTCGGCCGCGACGGAAGCGGCGGCGGACGTCGCGGACGCATCGTCGGCGTTGCCGTTCGGCGGGCCGCCGCCCGAACCCGGGCTGGTTATGCCGCGCACCGGCATCCTCGGCTGGATCGCCGAACAACAGCGCATCTTCTACCAGTCGCTGACCGGGGCGCTCGCCTCTCTGCAGCGCGACGGCAATGCCTTCTGGCTGCTCGGCTCGCTGAGCTTCCTCTACGGCGTCTTCCACGCTGCCGGACCGGGGCACGGCAAGGTGGTGATCTCGTCCTACATGCTCGCCAATGAAAGCCAGGTTCGTCGCGGCATCGTCCTGAGCTTCGCCGCGGCGATGCTGCAATCGGCTGTCGCGATCGGCTTTGTGCTCGTAGCTGCAGCCGCGCTGAACCTGACGGCCGCCGCGATGGATGCGGCCGCGAACGCGATCGGCGTCGTCTCCTACGCGCTTGTCGCGCTGCTCGGGCTCTGGCTGATCGCGCGCAAGCTCCTCGGCGAGGGGCATCGCCACGGGGCTGTGCACGACCATCACGGCGACGCTCACGATCATGCGCATGAGCGCGATCGCGGGATCGGACATCACCATGCGGTGACGCCGATGCAAACCGCCGGCGGATGGCGCGAGCAGCTCGGCGTGGTGCTCGCGGTCGGCTTGCGGCCGTGCTCGGGCGCCTTGGTCGTCCTCGCGTTCGCGCTGAGTCAGGGACTGTTTGCGGCGGGGATCGTGGCGGTACTGCTGATGGGACTGGGCACCGCGCTCACAATCGCCGTCCTTGCGGGCATCGCGGTCGGAGCGAAGGGTTTCGCGCACCGGCTTGCCGGGACCAATCTTCTCGTTGCCGGCGGCATCCTGTGGTGGGCCGAACTCCTCGGCGCCCTGCTGGTCTTCGGCTTTGGGGTGCTGCTGCTCCTCGCCAGCATCTGACGCCCCGCGACAAACCCGCGCCTTTGCCCAGCGCGGACAGGCCGTTATGGTCGCCGGACTGGAACCGTTCCAACCTGCGGCGCGCCATGGCGATCACCAAACCCTCTGACCATCCGGCGATCACGCCGTCGCGCGTCGGCGTGCTGCTGCTGAACCTCGGGACTCCGGACGGCACCGACTACTGGTCGATGCGGCGCTATCTCAGCCAGTTCCTGTCCGACCGGCGGGTCATCGAGTCACCGCCGCCATTCATCTGGCAGCTGATCCTCCAGGGCATCATCCTGTCGACGCGCCCGCAGAAAAGCGGCGCCAATTATGACAGGATCTGGGATCACGAAGCGGGCGACAGCCCGCTGCGCGTGATCACGCGCCGGCAGACCGAGAAGCTGCAGGCGCGGCTCGGCGATGGCGTCATCGTGGATTTCGCCATGCGCTACGGCAATCCGTCGACCGCCTCGCGTATCGAAGCCATGAAGCAGGCGGGGTGCGATCGCATCCTGCTCGCCCCGCTCTACCCGCAATACGCGGGACCGACGACGGCAACCGCCAACGACGAAGCCTTCCGCGCGCTCATGAAGATGCGCTGGCAGCCGGCCGTTCGCACGCTGCCGGCATACTTCGAGGAACCGGCCTATATCGAGGCGCTGGCGGGCAGCATCGCCGAAGGCGTCGCGGCGCTCGATTTCGAGCCCGATGTGGTGATCACCTCGTACCACGGCATGCCGATGGATTACCTGATCCAGGGCGATCCGTATCACTGCCAATGCGTGAAGACGACGCGGCTGGTGCGCGAAAAGCTCGGGTGGCCGGAAGAGAAGCTGATGGTCACCTTCCAGAGCCGCTTCGGCGGGGGCCAGTGGCTCAAGCCCTATACCGACGAGGTGCTGCAATCGCTCCCCGGGCAGGGGAAGAAGAAGATCGCGATCTGCTCGCCGGCCTTCTCGGCCGATTGCATCGAGACGCTCGAAGAGCTCGCGATCACCGGGCGCGAGCAGTTCGAGCACGCCGGCGGCGAGAAGTTCGCCTATATCCCGTGCCTCAACGATACCGAGCCCGGCATGGACATGCTGGAGACGATCGTCCGGAAGGAACTCGCGGGCTGGGCGTAGCGCCGCCGCAGCCTATCGCTTCCTTTCGATCGGGCCCGCAACCGCGCTTACCATTCCCTTGGTGATCGACTGGGTGAGCTTGAAGTAATCGGGCCAGGGGTCCTTCTCCTGCGCCCGGGCCGCTGCCGTCTCCAGCGTGAAGAGGTTGGCCGCCCCGAACGTCTCGAGTTCGTCCCAGCCTACCGGCACCGCGACAGGGCATCCCTTGCGGGCGCGGGTCGAGAACGGGCCGATCGCGGTCGAACCGCGCTCGTTGCGCAGGTAATCGACGAACATGCGGCCCTTGCGCTTCGCCTTGCGGATGTTCGAGGTGAAGCGCTCCGGCTGCGTCGATTCGAGCCGGTCGGCGAAGGCGTGGCAGAAGTCCTTGACGAGCGGCCATTCGGTGACCGCGCGCACCGGGGCGATGACGTGTATGCCCTTGCCCCCGGTCAGCATCGGGAAGCTTTCGAGTCCCCATTCGCCGAGCGCATCGCGAATGTCCACGGCGGCCGCGCGCACGGCTCCAAAATCCAGCCCTTCGTCGGGATCGATGTCGAAGATGATGCGCTCGGCCTTCTCGACGTTTTTGGTCGTTGCGCCCCAGATGTGGAACTCCAGCGTGTTCATCTGAACGAGTGCGGCGAGACCCCCGGCATCGGTCACGAACATGTGGTTCTTGGTCGTGCCGGGCTCGCTTTTCTCCTCGATCGCAATCGTTTTGACGTCGCCGGGGAAGCTGCCCTTGTCGTGCTTTTGGAAGAAGCGTTCGCCGTCGATGCCCTGCGGCGCGCGGACGAGACTGAGCGGACGGTTGCCCACGTATTGCAGCATGCGCTCCGAGACCGCAGCATAGTAGGCGATGAGGCGCGCCTTGGTGATCCCGGCATCGGGATAGATGACCCGGTCGGGGCTCGTCAGCTTGACGCCAAGCGCCTCGGCAGCGTCGATCCCCATCTGATCGGTCAACGTCATCTTGCCCATCCTGCGCCCTCTTGCGGCCTTCTTGGCCGTAGCCCCGTTGCGGGACGGAGAGGATGGCATTTCGAGCTTAACGGATTTTGCCGGCTTGTCCTCCCTGAGCGCGATGAAGGAGGGGTGACGCAGATACCCATCCTTGGTGAACTCGGTGAAGGTCACCTCGGCAACCAGCTCGGGATCGACCCACCGGGCGCGCCGTGAGATGTCGCGCGGCGCATTCTCGAACGGTGTGGTCTTCCGCTCGAGCCGGTCGAGTTTCTCCTGGATTTCGCCCGCGTTCTTTGCGTTGAAGCCGGTGCCGACACGGCCGCGATAGACCAGCCGGCCATTGTCCCAGGTCCCGAGCAGCAGCGAGGCGAAACCCTGCTTCCTGTCCGACGGCCGCCAGCCGCCGACGACGAACTCCTGCCGCTCGATGCACTTGATCTTGAGCCACGTCCGCGTGCGCTCGTGCCGGTAGGGAGCATCCGCCTTCTTGGCGATGATGCCTTCGATCCCGGCCTCGCACACGGCCTTGAAGACCTTCTCGCCGTGGCCATGCACGTGATCGGAAAAGACCACCGCGCCCGAGTCGTCGCCGGTCTCCTTCAGGAGCGCCTGCAGCCGCTCCTTGCGTTCGACGAGGGGCAGCCTTTCGAGGTTCTCGCCGTCCTGTTCGAGCAGGTCGAAGGCGAAGTAGGTGAGCGGTGCGCCGCGCGCGAGCGCGTCGTGAAGCGTCGAGAAGTCGCTGTGCCCGTCCTTGAGCGCGCAGATTTCACCGTCGATCAGGGCCGACCCTTTGGTCAGGCGGGAAAGCGGTTCGACGAGCGCCCGGAAGCGGTCCGTCCAGTCCTTGCCGTGACGCGTGTAAATGCGGATCCGGTCCGCCGCGATGGCGGCAATGGCACGGTAGCCGTCGTACTTGGTCTCGAAGACCCAGTCGCTGCCCTTCGGCACCTCGTCGACCAGTGTCGCAAGCTGCGGCTCGCGAAAGTCGGGCAAGGTCAGCTCACCCTTTCTCGTCCAGACGCGCGTCGCGCGGTCCGGAGCCGCCGCACCGTTGCCCTTGCGCGCCCTTTTGCGCGGCTTCAGCCCCTTGGCGATACCCTTGAGGTCGCGGCCGGTCTCGACGCTTGTGGTGAACTTCTCGGTGAGCCCGTCCGACTCGCGGGCGTATCGGTCACGGGTCTTGATCAGCAGCCAGTTCT
>CAYRNE010000123.1:0-7641 GCA_964425245.1 uncultured Devosia sp. | reverse complement strand
GAGGTACTTCTCGAGCCAGAGCGTCCCCTCGAGATCGAGGAAGGTCGTCGGCTCGTCGAGCAGCAGCAGGTCGGGCTGGCTGAACAGGACGCCCGCGAGCGCCACCCGCATGCGCCAGCCGCCCGAGAGCTCGGACGTCGGCGCGTGCTGCATTTGAAGGTCGAAGCCGAGTCCCTTGAGGATGGTCGAGGCGCGCGCCTCGGCCGTATGGCTGTCGATGTCGGCGAGCCGCGTGTGGATTTCCGCGATCCGGTGCGGATCCATCGCGTGCTCGGCCTCGGCGAGCAGCGCGGCGCGCTCGGCATCTGCCGCCAGCACCACCTCGAGCGCCGACATCTCGTTGCCCGGCGCCTCCTGCGCGACGGCGCCGGTCCGCGCCCGGGGATGGACTTCGATCGAACCGCCGTCCAGGCTCAGCCGCCCCTGGATCAGGTTGAACAGGGTCGTCTTGCCGGAGCCGTTCTTGCCGACGAGACCGGCTTTGCTGCCGGCTGGCAGCACGACGGACGCGCCGTCAAAGAGCAGGCGCCCCTGGATTCGATACGTTAGGTTCGAGATGGTAAGCATTTGGAGCGGCAGGCGTCCTCGCGGAACGCTTGGAGCCGGCAGCCATTAACGGAAGCAGAGAGAGAAGTCCAATGAACCCGGGTACAAATATGATGATTGGCGCCGCCTCGCTTCTGCTTGCAACCGCCGCCATTGCGACGGAGCCGGCGCCGCTGACCAGTGTCACCGCAGTCTGGGCCGAGAACGGACAGGTCCAGCTCAGCTTCACCTACGAGGGCGGCGCCTGCGAGGAGACAGGCGAGCCGCAGGTCGCGGCCTCCGACGAGTATGGCGTCGACGTCGTCACCGTTCCGACGGTCGAGACTGCCGAGGTTTGCACCATGCAGATCGTTGAAGTTGAGTTCGACGGCCTGGTTCCTGTCGAACCGTCGACCGAGACCCTGTCCGTGGTCGTCCTCGATCCCGACGGCCAGCCGCAGGCGGCCGGCAGCGTCAGGATTGGAAAGGCGGAGGCCGCGGGTTAGAGTTCAAGTCGCAATCGCGCTGCCGGACCGAAGCGGGTCCGGGCGGTGCCGGCCGGCCTGAAGCCCACCGCGGCATAGAATTCAACCGCCTCGAGGCCGGCGATGACCATGATCCGCCGTGCGCCCGCGCCGCGCGCGAGGCGCGCCGCTTCGAGGACCAGCCGCCGCCCGATGCCCCTTCGCTGGTGATCCGGCTCCACAAAGAGGCCGTCGAGCTCTGCCACCCCGCCCCCCCGATCGAGCACGACTGCAAAGCCGACGTCTGCGCCGTTGATTGTTGCGACCACGGTCTGGCCGGCGGTGAGCTGCTCCGGCGGGATATCGATCGCGTCGGGGTTCGCCAGCAGCCTGTCGCGGTGTCCAGCGTTGCCGAGCGAGGCGCGCCACTGGAGCGCGATGAGACTCTCGCGGTCCGCCGGGCCGCCCGGCCGAAACCGAAGTCCGGCAGGCACTTCACGGGACATGATCGGCCTCCATCCGCCGGCGGTGCCAGGAAGGCGACTAACGCCGCCGCCTATTCCTCGAAATGCGCGAGGCACTCTTCGTAGGCGGAATACAGCGCCTCGCGCCCGCCCTCCATGGAGAGCTCCGACTGCTTGCCGAGCAGCGAGATGGAGATGGTCCCGGGAGCATCTCCGAGCTTGAAGAAAAGGTCGAACCACTCGTCCTCGCCGGTCTCGAAGCCATCGAAATTGACGAACTGCGCCCCGCCGCGGTCCTGCAGCGCGCCTCTTACCTCGAGTGACTCGCCGTTGATGACAAGGATCGTTTGTACGCCCTTGTCGCCGGAGACAGCCTGGTACGGTTCGCCGGTCTGGATGAAGAATGCATTGATGCCCCGCACGCTGTCGCATTCGTAGCCGAAGACGAGGTTGTCGCCGCTGCTGGCATATCGGTACGCAAGGTAGTTGATGGCGGTCTCGTTGAGCGGCATCGCCTGATACGTCCATTCCTGCGCCTGGGCAGTTCCGGAACCAAAGGCGACGGCGGCAGCAACGCAGGCGGTGAAGAGCGTTCGAAGCGCAAATTTCATCAGTAAGAGCTCCCGTTGGAATGCTTAAGAACCAATGCCGGCGAGGAATGCCTCCACGGCGAGTACCAGTTGATGCTCCCCCGGCCCGCAATTCTACGCTTGCCGTTCCCGCTTCCTTGGTGCCGCGCTCACCTTGCCGAGCCGCCAGCGCCGGTCAATGGCCGTCTTGCCTCGATTCCCGCCCTTGGCTAAAAGGCGCGACCCTTTCATCCACGCATTTCAGGACGGAACATGGCCATAGAGCGCACCTTCTCCATCATCAAGCCGGACGCGACCAGGCGGAACATCACCGGCAAGATCATCGCCAAGTTCGAGGAAGCGGGCCTGCGCGTCGTCGCCAGCAAGCGGATAAGGATGACGCGGGCCCAGGCGGAAGGCTTCTATGCGGTTCACAAGGAGCGGCCGTTCTTCAGCGAGCTGGTCGAGTTCATGATCTCCGAGCCCGTCGTGGTGCAGGTGCTCGAGGGCGAGAACGCCATCCTCAAGAACCGCGAGGTCATGGGTGCGACGAACCCTGAGAACGCGGCGCCCGGCACCATCCGCAAGGAGTTCGCCCTTTCGGTCGGAGAGAACTCGGTCCATGGGTCCGACGGCCCCGAGACCGCGGCGCAGGAGATCAGGTTCTTCTTCACCGAGGACGAGATCGTCGGCTGACCCTAGCAGACGCGCGGGTCATCGCCGCGCGCACCCGCGCCTCCACGCCTGACGGCTTTCTACCGCATCCGCTCTTGACAGGACTCGCGGCGCTGATGGCAAATTTCCGCCTGTCATCGGTCGCCCGCGCACCTCTGCGTCGGCGGCCCCAACCGGGGAGGAGACTGGCGTGCCTTACGTGCGCATCGAGATTACCGACGGAGCAACCTATGAGCAGAAGCTCCAGATCTACAAGGAAACGACCGAGATGCTCGGCCGTATCCTGAACAAGAAGCCGGAATATACCTTCGTCGTGATCGAGGAGGTCGATAACAAGAGCTGGGGTCACATGGGCACCTCGGTGCACGAGATCCGGATGGCCCAGGCAGCCGGCGCACCTGTCCCGCCGATGGGCGAGAAATTCAAGGGCGCGCCCAAGAAGGCCCCCGCAAGGGCCAAACGGGCCGCGGCCTCGGCGAAGGCTCCGGTCAGGCGCGGCGCGGCCGGAAAGGCCTGATCCGTCCTTCCTGCGTCCCGCGGGAGGCCGCGGGACACATTCTGGTGAGGCGGGGCGCCGTCCCGGTGCCACACCGCGTCCTGCGATGCTAGGATGGCGTCGCGGCGGGGTGTAGTAGCTTGGAGGAGGTGATGGGACTGCGTTCCATCGTCCTGTTGGTTGCCCTGCCGCTCCTGCTGGTCGTCGCCGGCGCGCTGTTGTTGATCCCGCGCGACATCCTGCGCCAGCCCGTTCTTCCCGCGGCCGTCGTCGATCCCTTGCCGGATTACACCGCTTCGGTCAGGACGCCCCCCAAGATTGCCGTCGTCGAGTTCGAGGACGCGGACCTCGTGCCGCCCGCCCTTGTTGTTGTTGCGACTCCGGTCGAACCCGTCGCCACCCAGGAAAGCGTCGCGGATCACGATCCGCGCGACCTGCGCTGGATCACGGCGCGCGGCCTCAATGTCCGCACCGGACCTTCCGTGCGCGACCAGGTGATTGCGAGCCTTCCGTTCGGCACGCCGGTCGAGGTTCTCGATACGTCCGGAACCTGGGCGCACGTCCGTTCGGGCGATATCACCGGCTGGCTCAGCGCGAATTTCCTCACCGACACCGATCCCGCCGCCAATTGACCTCTGTCTTCCGCCGCGGCACCGTCCCGGTACGGAGAGAAACATGCCGGAAATCATCGTCTATGCGGTCGAAGGGCGCTCGCCCGAGACCAAGAAGGCGCTCATGAAGGACATCACCGACGCCGTGGTGCGCCATCTCGGCGTGCCGCCCGAACGCGTCGTGGTGCAGATCGTCGAGTCGGCAAAGGACGCCAAGGCGCGTGGCGGCGTGCCCTTCTCGGAGTTGTAGCCGTCGCTGCCGGGTTCGAGCGCAACCCGATGCGGATGGCACGAAAGCCCGGCTGGCTCACCGTCCCTCATCGGGAATATTGAGGATGTGACCGCACGCCTTGCAATGCACCGCGTCGGGGTCGTGGCGGTTGAGTCCGCATTGCGGGCAGGGGAAGAAGACCTTGCTCGGCCGGAAGATCGCCTGCGCCAGCCGCACGAAAAGCGAAATGCCGATGATCATCACGAGGATCGAGACGATCTTTCCCCAGACCCCCGGCAGGATGATGTCGCCGTAGCCGGTCGTCGTCACCGAGGTCACGGTGAAATAGAGGGCGTCGATATAGCCGTCGATACCGGCGTCCGACCGCGCGAAGAAGGTGAAGATGAAGCCCGCGACCACGAAGAGGAAGGTGACGAGATTGACGACCGCGCGCGCGGTTTCCTCGTAGCGGCCGAGCCCCCGGTTCTTGAGCGGCCGCCACAGGAAGCCGCTGCGCGACAGCGTCCATAGCCGCAGCACGCGCAGGAAGCCGAGGTTCGTCAGCCACGCCGGAAACAGCAGCGTCACGAGAATGAAGAGATCGACGATCGTCGGCAGCTGGCGGAGCCAGCGCGGAATGTCGGTCGAGGCAAGGCCGCGTGCCACGAGGTCGGCGAGCAGCAGGGCCGCGACCGCCCCGTCGATCCAGAGGAAGCTCGGCCTGCCGCGCAGGATCGGCGTCGCGATGAAGAAGGCGATGATGGCGAGATCGACGAAGAGGACCGCGCGCTGGAACCAGACCGAGGTCCGCGAGTGGCCGTGGTAGAGGAGCCGCAGGCTGGAGCGGAGCCGTGCGAGCCCGTGCAGTTCCTCCTCTTCGGCCGCCGCTCGGGCCAACAGGCGTCTCCCGTTCAGGAACCGGGGTCGTCCGGCTCTCGTGCCACCCTATATTGTCGCGTCCCGCGCGCCTATATTGCGGTGGCCGGGACGACCCGGCCATCGGGCAAAATGCGCGGGACGGCCCGCTGGTCAGGAGTCAGGTCATGGCATGGGTTTATTTGTTCGTCGCGGGTCTGTTCGAGGTTGCCTGGGCGATCGGCCTCAAATACACGGACGGCTTCACGCGCATCGTTCCCTCGATTGCAACGCTGGTTGCGATGCTGGTGAGCGTGGTCCTTCTCGGCATCGCCTTGCGCGAACTGCCGGTCGGTACGGGTTACGCGGTCTGGACCGGCATTGGCGCGGTTGGTACGGCGATCCTCGGGATCATTCTCTTCGCCGAGCCGGCGACCGCCTTTCGGCTCGGGTCGATCGGGCTGATCGTCGCCGGGATCGTAGGACTGAAGCTCGCGAGCTGACGGCGCTGTTGCGAGGCTGCATCACTCAACCGAGGCTCCGGAACCTCACAAAAAATTTGATGGAACCATTTCCGAACTCGCGTAACGTGTAGCGCGGGGACCGGTCAGCGTCAGCGGATTTCCGAAATTCATTCTTCGGACAGCGCCTTGGGGCGCCGCCGACGAGTCGTGGAGGGAACCACCTAAAGCCATGCTTGTACGACCGCGCGAAGTCGCCCTCGTTCTTGCCCTCATTGTTGCACTGATCGGCGCCAAGTATTTGCCGTTCTTCGATTTTATGCCGCTATCCCAGATCACCGGGATCGTGTGCTTCACCTTTGCGATCTACCTGAGCCTGCGCATCTACAGCGCGGAGCTGGCTCGCATCCGCAGCGAATAGGCCCAAACGCGGGGCGGCGCACACGAGATCATCGGGCGGCGGCCCGGTTCTGTCGGCGGCCCGGCGTGACTGGAGAATACGGCCGTCCCGGGCGGCGAGGGCATCCATCACATCTCCGACGCTGAGGCCGAGGTCGTCGAGCTGGCTCGCGTCCATGTCCATCAGCGTAACGAGCGCGACGCGCCGGGCGCGTCGGGCGCGAGCGGTGCGGATATGGGCGGTCACCGCCTCAAAGCCCCCTGCGAAGAAAGAACTCGTCGTGGTACAGGCAACTGTGGTCATCTGATCCTCCTTAAGCGCCGGTTCGCCGGCGATCGGGACAATGCGTCTCCACCTTCCCGACGAGCGGACGACCGGACGCTCGACATTTCGGGTAAGGAATTTTTCGGCTGGGTCCCGGCCGTGGCGTTCTCACCCCCGCGAAGCGGGAGGTGGGGCAACGGCCGCATGCAGGCTGGGCCGCGCCTGGGCGCGGAGAAAGCCCGGCAGATTGCGGATCGCACCCGCGACCGCCGCAATGTCGCCGTTTGCGAACTCGTGGTCCCCGGCGATTTCGCGGGTCGTCGCGGACGGAATCGCCTGCTTGTAGAGGTCGAGGTGGGTGGCGGCGATGTCGGCGTCGTCGCGCCCGCGGAAGATCACGATTTGCGGCACGGCGGCGAGCGTCTCGACGGCGTTGGGCGGCAAGGCGAATTCCGGAACGTTCCAGTCCGGCGCTGCCCAGAAGGGCGCGGCGACGGTCACGACACCGGCGAGGCCCTTCGGCACGCCCTGTTTGGCCAGCGTAGTGAGGATCGTCGAGCCGCCGAACGAATGCCCGACCAGCGCGAATGGCGCGCGGGCGGCGCGGATGAGATCGCCGGTTGCCGCTTCCCAGGGGCCGGCGTCAGGCGAGTCCGGGTCGGGCATGAGCGGCGCGACGAATTCGAAGCCGTCGCCGAGCTCCGCGCGCAAGGCCTCGAGGAACCGGCTGCTGCCTTCGCCCTTGCCCTGCGGGCCGGCGCTATGGACGAAGACTATCTGCCTGATGGCCAACCTCTTTCACGCGCGGGAACGCGGACCGGAAAGGAACCCGGGCGCTGGCCCGCTAATTGCGGGCGCCGGTTTCCGCTGCGCGCTCCAGCAGGAACGCCTTCTCGCGCTCGTTGCGGGTCAGGCCCGCCGCCCGCTCGAACTCGGCGCGGGCCTCCTTCATCCGCCCGAGCTTGTAAAGGAAGTCGCCCCGCACGCTCGGCAGCAAATGATACTGCGCGAGGAGCGGCTCCCCGCCGAGTTGGTCGGTAATCTGGAGGCCCGCCGCGGGCCCGTGCGCCATGCCGTAGGCCACGGCGCGGTTGAGCTCGATTACCGGCGACGGCGTCAGCGCGGCGAGCTGGTCGTAGAGATCGGCGATGCGCGGCCAATCCGTCTCGTCCGCGCGGCGCGCCCGCGCATGGCACGCCGCGATCGCGGCCTGCAGCTGGTATGGCCCGGGCGTCCGTCGCAGGGCCTCGGCGGCTTCGAGGGCGGAGAGGCCGTGGCGGATCAGCGTCCAGTCCCACTTCGAGCGGTCCTGGTCGAGGAGCAGAATCGGCGAGCCGTCCGGCGCGGTGCGTGCGCGCGACCGGGAGGCTTGGATTTCCATTAGCGCCACGAGCCCGTGCACCTCCGCTTCCGCACGCATCAGGCCGGCGAGGATGCGCCCCAGCCGGATCGCGTCGTTGCACAGCTGCGGCCGCATCAGATTGTCGCCCGACGTCGCCGAATATCCCTCGTTGAAGATGAGGTAGATGACGCCGAGAACGGCGCCGAGCCGCTCCCTCAGCTCTTCGCCGCGCGGCACCTCGTAGGGAACGTGTGCTTCGGCAATGGTCCGTTTCGCGCGCACGATGCGCTGCGCGATCGTCGGC
>CAYRNE010000122.1:0-7642 GCA_964425245.1 uncultured Devosia sp. | reverse complement strand
CTGGGATGAGTTCCGGCTGGTCCTGGTCGCCAGATGCTGAGCGAGGAGGCAGTCGACGCCTGCCTGGCCGAAGGTCGGGATGCACTCGCCTTGCTGTCCGACCTGTTGTCCACCGGCGGTCGCTCGAGTTCAGACGTGCTGGTTTCGTGGTCACCTATGGGGATAAGGAGCGGCAGGCCCAGGTCTGGACGCAGGACGAGGGAGGCCAGCCGGTTCGTGTCTGGTCGGGGCCACTGCCCGGCAGCAGAATGCCAACGTCCTCCCTGTCCGGTAATCCGCGGACTGGCCGGACGCATGACACGGACCGACAATAGGTCGAGGCGTTGCCCCCAACGCCTCCAGCGGGTTGAAACAGACCTGCGCGCCCGAGGCGGATCGGTTGACCTCGGCCTCGGGCGCCTCGCTCTGAGCTACTTCGACCTGACGGCGGCGACGTGGTACCGCCGCTCGCCGGTCTTCTTGTTCTTGTCGCTGACCAGTTCCAGTCCCAGCCTCTTCTTCAATGCGCCGGACATGAAGCCGCGAACACTGTGCGCCTGCCAGTCGGTCGCCGCCATCATTTCGTCGATTGTCGCGCCTTGCTGTCGGCGAAGGAGCCCGATGACGACGTCCTGCTTCGAGGTTTTGCCGCCACCGTCGCCCACACGCGCCCGGCTCGCCTTCTTGGCGGGCTTGGCCCCCCGCGCGGTCTTCTTCGCCCGTGTGCGCGACTGTGTCGCCTTGTTGGCCGTCCCGTCCTCGATACCGATGGCAGCCAGGCCGGCGTTCGTGATGATCAACGTGGTGTTGCCGGCGGATTCGGTGTGCTCCCAAACGTCGTCGTCACGTCCGGCCGGGATCTCCTCGATGAAGCCATCGGCGATCATCGACTTGATGGTCTTGGTGACGGCGACGGCGGGTGCTCGCAGCTGGGGCAGGGGCAACACGCGTCGGTTGTCGCGGCTGGCAGCGTTGCTGAGGATGACAGATGCGGTGTCGCTGAGTGATTTGGCCATGATCGGCCTCCTTGCAGTTGTGCCGGAGCGGAGTGCGCCGGTTACGACCGAAGGCCCGGAGCCAATGGCCGGGCGTCGGAGGCTGCGCTGCGGAAGCGCGAGATTCACTCATGCTTCGATTGCCGGGCGTGTCCAGTCGGAAGAACGAACGCCAGCTGCCCCCAGTACCGTCCTTCACCAAGCCGGTAGTGGACTCGGCTATCATCCGGTCAACGATTATCTGGCACCCTGAGCGCCATCGAATGACTTCGAGGTACGCGCCACCAGCAATGAGAGCGAATGATGAGCGACGCGGGATCATCGCCAAAGAGTCCGTATTCAGGCCTCGAACAGGTCGCCCGAACTACGCCCGTTGAGGACGAGTGGATAGCGCTCCTGCCCGACGACGCGCGGTTCTGCGTTTATCGGGACGTGGGGGATCTCGAAGAGTGGACCGACAGAACGATCGCCGCTGCCCAGTCGAGACCGAGCCAGGCGGCGGTCGACGTCTATCGCATGCTGCTGTCAATCACGCTTTCGGGGAAGGAGATCCCCTATTGTGTAACGGC
This sequence comes from uncultured Devosia sp., assembly GCA_964425245.1. Lineage (GTDB taxonomy): Bacteria > Pseudomonadota > Alphaproteobacteria > Rhizobiales > Devosiaceae > Devosia_A. Next base: position 6,099 of record CAYRNE010000122.1, on the reverse strand, counting down.
AGCGCTGGGCGCTGTCCTCGACATCGAGAACCATTTCAAGCGCGTGGTCGCAACTGAGATCACCACCGCGCACCGAGCTCTCGCGGACATTGAACTGCCGGAACCGTTCGACGAGCTTGGCGCGTTGGCAGCTGAAGTCAGGGACGACGCCGTGGCTCGCGCTACTGGCGTCTCGCCCCGGACGATCTACAACACGCGCAAGGCGCCGTGGTTCAAGCAGGAAGTAGCCGACTGGAAGAGGAGCCATAGCATCGATCAGGTGTCGCTAGAGAACTACACGCCGACGGACGGGCCGCGGAAGCAGGTCCTGCAGGTGGGAGAGCGGCTCGCGCGAAGCCTCATTGCGGCCGTCATGGAGCAAGGCGAAGCGCGGCCGATCGAGGGAATGCGTGCATGTGCGTACCTGCTCGGCTCGATGTCATGGTCCGAGGAGGTCGTCCTGCCGCCCGCCTCGCTCAATGCAATTGGCGCTGTCTTGAAGCTTGTTGATCCGCATACGGGGCTGCTCGACTTCGGCCGCCTGTGGAACACGCGGATTCCGGAGCGATACCGAGAGGCCGCGCTCGCGGACGGTCAGTCCCTCGCGAGGCGGAAGCGGCGGCTTTCCGACGAGGAGCTGAAGGACAAGTTCAGTGATCTTTTCGATGCACCGGAAGTTGAGAGGAGCATCCGCGACTGGCGCAAGGCCGATGCTTATCAGCTTATCGAGGCAGACGCGGCTCGTTTGGCGGCCTAGCAGACCTGACTGCAAAACTACTCAAATCCGCTTCCGAGGCTTCCCGGGAACAACCAGCGACAATGCGAGCGGTCAGCAATCCGCTGGCTGCAAGCAGCTAGTTCGCTGCAATCCCAAGCCAAGGCGCTTCGGCGCCGGAAATGGATACGAAATGACTCTTCAACTTCTGCAGGACACCCAGGGCATCTTCCGCCGCCTTGATCATGTAGTCACGGCGAGCGCAGACCGAAAGAGCACGGGCGTCATCAAGGCTACGCTTTACCCTGGCTATGGAGAGCCGGAGACGTGTGAGTTCGACATCGCGATTTGGCACTTCGCGCTCACCTCGAGCTCTACCTTCGTGCCATGTCCGCCGGGGCACTTCTTGGTCTCCGTCGTGAAGGATGAGAACGGCAGCGAGGAGGTCCGCAAGGACGCCGTTGTTGCCTGGCGGTGCCACCTCGGGGCCATGGTGCCGGCGACGCTTCATATCGAGCACGATGCGGCTATTCGGCAGGGACGCGGCGGGGTCGTCCTGGTCCCGGACGCGCATTGCGAGGATCTCTACGGGGCGAACTACGCTTCGCTTCAAGAGTACCTCGATCTGCGGGAGGACTATGGCGGTAACCAGCTCACGCCGTTCCCGTTCGCAATGATCAACCGGGACAATCTCGACGAGCAGACCGAGGGTCCTGACGACCCGTCGACTATAGACTGAACGAAGCCCCGCGCCGGGATGTCAGCTCGAACCCCGGCGCGGAAAGGGGCGCAACCCGGCCGCCTTAATTCGGCGGTCGGGGCGTCGACGCATCCTGGGCCGCGGCCCCGACCTTGTCGGCGGGCGACTCTCTGCGGCTGCCAGTGCCAACGAGTCACCACTGCAAAACTAGCCGAAATCGCTTCCGGGGCTTTCGACCCACAGGGAGCGATCATCTGGGTGTCAGCATCCGCTGACTTCGCGCAGCTCACAACTGCATCAACGCAACTACTTGCGCCCATCGGCGCACAACACAGGAGGGGCAAATGCCCGCTCGTAAGGTGGCGGACGCATCCGCCGATACAACTAAGCCTCGCAATGGCCTCGTCGGTCGCTGCTTCGTGATCTGGGGCGAGAATAGAGAGGTCCGTTTCCAGGGATACGTCGTCGCCGGTCTCTGGGACGGACATTTCCTCGTCCAGTTCTTCGATGCTCTCGTTGGAGCACCCGCCACCATGGCGGTCTTCCACATCAGCAGCTTCGTCGGCGGTCACCTTCGGGAACCGTGGACCTTCGAGTTCTTCGAGAACAACGAGCACCTGCGCGGCTGGTCGGGGTACGACGATGCCGACGATGCTTGAGATGAAGCAGGCAATTCGGACTCTTGTCGATGAGCTCGGGCACGTGAGCTTCGCCGAGATTGAAGAGCTGCCGGACGCGAAGGGACCATACGCCAGCGAAGTGTTCCCCAACGTCTGGGTCTGGTCTGGACTCAGCAAGCTCACGATCGAAGCGATCGCGGCCCTCCGCCAGGAAGGCGCCGTGCACTACGTGCCGACGAACAAGCTTACTTACTTGGTCGATGGCGTGACCTGACCCTGCCGCTGGCCAAGAGCCCGCGGCAGATCGAGCGTGGATACAGGAAGCCGCACTGGCTTCCTGTGGTGCTTCAGCCGGGTCCCGCTGTCGTAGCGGATTGAGGTTGATCAGGGAGGCGGCGCTCCGGACGGCGCGCTGCCCCCTAAACTTTAGCAGACAGTCAGGAACAGCTCCTATGAAGCACATCACCGACATCACCGATCCGTCCTGGACCGATCCCGCAGCAGCCGTCCGCTTCTTGCGGGACCTGCGGCCCGATGGTCCATGGAACCTCAGCGCGATCAGCACCAACGGCCGGATCGTTTCCGACACTTTCACCGACGCCGAGGCCGCCGAGCGCTGGATCGTCGCGCGCGCCGCGGACTCCATGAACATTCACTACATCGCCAACCCGGCGACAAAGCCGACGGGAAAGGGCGGACGCGCCATGAAGGCCGATGTGGGCCGGATCGAGTACGTTTTCGCGGATGTCGATCTCGACAAGGTCGATGACGGAAGCCACCTCGCCAGTCTATCGCTCGATGAACGCAAGAAGCGGGTGCTGCCCCGTTTGAAGAACATCATCAAGCCCGGCGCCCCGACTCACATTATCGACAGCGGGGGCGGTTTTCAGATCTTGTATCGGCTCGATCCGCCGCTCGAGGTGACACCGGAGAACATTGAGCTGGCTGAGCGCATCAACGCCGGGCTCGCTGAGAAGATCCCGGGCGGAGACGGCAGCGTCCGTGACATCGGTCATCTGCTTCGCCTGCCGCATACGGCCAACATCCCTAACGCAACGAAGCGTGCGCGGGGCCGCGTACCGTGCCTCGCCACGCTGGTCGCGTCGACCGGCGAGGTGTACGAGGCCGACGAGTTCCCGCTCGGCCGCAGGCGCAAGAAGCCCGAACCGGTTGAGGTCGAGTTCGACGCCGCTGAAGGGGTCGACGACCTTGATGCGCTCGCCGCCGAGTACGGCCTCGACGCCGACACGATTACGATCATCCGCGAAGGCAGGCTGAGCAAGCCCAAGTCCGGCGATGACAGCAGGAGCGCCTGGATGTTCGATAGCATCCTGCGCCTGCTGCGCCACACGGTGCCGCATGCCTTCATCAAGGGCCTGCTGCTCGATCCGAGCTACGGCATCTCGAAGCACATCCTGTCGGCGCGTCACACGCCGGAGGATCAGGAGCACTACGCCGAACGCCAGATTCGCAATGCCCTCGGCGCCATCAAGGCCGAACAGGACGAACCGGCGTTCCGCGAACCCGTAGACCTCGGTGCCCACGACGCTCAGGAGCAGAAGTCCGAGGCGCGTGGCGCCGAGGACGACATGGCCGGCTGGTTCGGCGAGAACTTCACGCCCATCGGCCAGGTGGATGTCGCGAGCCTCCCGAAGACTCCATGGCTGATTCCGGGCCTGCTGCTCTATGGCGAGACCTCGCTGGTTGGTGGCCGCGGGGGTGTCGGCAAGTCGCTGCATGCCTGGCAGATCGGTGTCGCCGTGGCCATGGGCGTTCCGTTCGCGTGGTGGCCGGCACCGGAGCGGCAGCGCAAGGTGCTGGTCCTTTCGGGCGAAGACGACGTCAACGAGATCGAACGTCGCGTTGCAGCGGCCTGCCAGGCCATGAAGATCGAGCGCGCGGCCCTCGGCGACAGCTTCCTGGTCTGGAAGCACCGCAACATCCACCTCGCCGAACGAGACATGAAGACCGGAGCCATCACGCGCACCAGGCTCTGGTCGGCGGTTCGATGGGCCGTGCAGCATCTTGATGTCGGGTTGGTGATCATCGACCCGCTCATCAAGGCCAGCATGGGCTTCGAGGAATCGAAGAACGAGGACATGGAGTCGCTGTTCACCGTCATCCGGTCGCTGACCGAGGGGCACGAATGTGCCGTGCTCGTCGACGACCATTTCGCCAAGGGCGGCATCGGCGGCGACCAGGCTTCGATCCGCGGCGCATCATCCAAGGTCGACGCGGCGCGTGTCGCGATCACCCTGACGCAGATGACCGAGAAGGAATGGAAGCGGTTCTCGCCGCCACGGCCCGCCGAATCCTATGTCCGTTTCTACGATCCGAAGCAGAACTACGCCAAGAAGCAGGGCGGGCAGTGGATGCAGCTGGTCGAGTACCCGGTTGGCAACGGCGAAACGCGGCCGGCGCTACGGGCGGTCAACCTGCTCAACATGGACGACTTCCTCGATCCCTCGACCTGGGAACACAGGGAGGCCTTCCTGCGGCTCGTGATGAACGGACGCGAAGAGGGCGAACAGCGGGGCTGGCCCTACTGCTCGGCCGCCAAGGGCCCCAAGGACTCGCGGCTCGACTCCGCTGTCGCGGAACTGTTCGGCCTCACCCTCAGGCAGGCCCGCGATTGGATCAAGGCGTTCGCCGATGAAGGCTCGATCATGGAGACCGAGTGGACGTCGCCGACCCGCAACCAGAGCAAGGTCTGGGCGATCAACCAGGATTTCGAGGCGCCGACCGAATACGAGTGAAAGGGCCCGTATTCGGGGCTTTCGGGAGTCAGTCGGCTACTTTTCGCATCACTCCCGCATCGTGTGCGGAAAGCCCAGAGATCGGGGACATTTCTGCTGGAGTAACGCTTTCCGCTACTCCCGCAGCCCAACCGCAGAGGCCCGGAATCCGGGCGGTTTGCTGCGGGAGTAAGTAAGGGTTGCCTTAGGGAGAAACGGTCAAGGTCCGCCCGCCCACTGGGGGTTGCGCTTCGATGCGCTTACCCGCAGTGGACGGTTGGCGGATTCCTGCAGCCCATGACTTACCGATCGGGTCATTCCAAACTGACGGATCGGTCGGGCTTGGATGCATTCCCCCGCGCTCTAGCCATGCCAGCTAGACCCGCGACCGCCTCCACCCCGCGGCGCGCGCCTCGGCCTCGGAGCAGAACCAGCGCTCGCCGTGCTGCGGAGAGATGCGAGTCTGTGAGTAGTACTTCTGACCGGGCACGTGATAGATGCGCTCGCCGCTGTCGATGCTCACGTTGCCCTTGATCTCGCACCCGGGCGCTGCCACGCCAATGGCGTTCAAGGCCGCAGCCGGGTCTTGAATTGCGTACACACCAGCGAAGCCGGCGCCGACGGCGAGAAGAACCGGTCCCACGAAACTCGTCCGACGTCGCATCCAGGGCGCCCTCATTCCAATCCGATCCTTATCCCAGACGAGGGTAATCATTGTCTGAGCGCGACCGACGCAATGCGAAGGACCATGCCTCGCGGTGGCATGCGTCATGGGAAGGGCAGCAACGACATTGTGGATAGCCGAGGCAGCCGCGGCCGGTCTGTGTAGCGGCGTCCACAATTCCGCGGCAGGCTGGGCCAGCAACGCCTCCTGAAACTGCCATCAGAAAGGTAGGACGCATTTGAAGCGCCCGGCAGTCATGTGGCTACATGCGTGTGACTGCCTCCCGGCAGTCGGGAGTAAAAATTCCCATTCCAGGGCCCAGGGTGATGCCGGGATAGGGGACCAACCATGGCGGTGCCCCACCTGCTAGTGGAGCTCGCGCCGCCGGGCGTCAATAGCATCGTTACAATCGATACTTAGCAACTCCGGAGGGCCCTTCCTTTCGTACAACTAGTGTGGGGGGGCCGAAGCGCACGGTCAGGCGCTATATAAGTATATTTTCCCAAGTAGGAGGATTAATGCCTCGGCGATGTCGGGTGCGACTTACACCGCAGGCGATCAGAGCGCGCCGGCGAGTGCCTAGTATACGTACTTATTTGGTTCGGTTCTGCCGTAAGTGACTCATACTTCAGCGTTTCTTGGCTCCTGCCGACTTTGCACGGGACAGAGGCTCTGCTCATCTCCAG
>CAYRNE010000121.1:0-7710 GCA_964425245.1 uncultured Devosia sp. | reverse complement strand
TATGGTCGAGCGGGACGGTCATGGATCTCGGCTGGCTTCGGGCCCGGATGCCGCGGCGCGGCGGCCGCGGCGCGCCTGAGGTCCGCGCCGCCGCGGCGGTTGCGCGCTGATAGCAGAGGGGACGGCGATGGGGAAGCCGTGCCAGCGCCGCGGATCGACGAGCCCCTGTCCCCGGCTGCCGATCCGTGCCTCCAGGTCCGTTCCGGCCCGATCACCCCTCCGAGCCGCGGCAGGTCAGCTTCCGCTTCCCGGTGCCGTAAAACAGCATCAGCTCCTCGGCCGCCTTGGTGCCGTAGATGCCGCTCCCGATGCCGTAGAGATCGGCCAGCGGGCCATCGAGAATCGTGATCGTTTCGAACGCCTTGCGATAGCTGCCGCTGCCGAGGGCGGCGCCGTCGAGCCCGGCAATGTCGTAACTGCTGCCGTGCATCCTGAGGCTGCCGATGGCGGTACCGTCAAGATCGCAAGTCCAGCTCAAATGGCTGATGCCGACACCCGTAGCGGTGATCTGCTCAGCCCCCACGGCCGAGTGCACGAGAAACGACGCCACGGCCAGCGTGTAGAAGGAAAAGAAACGAAATTTCATCAGAACCTCCTTGCGGCGGCCCGGTTGCGGGTGACCGCCATGAACGACGTGCAAGGGCTAGCGCCGCCCGGTCCGTGGGGTCCTGACGCCGGTCTGAGCTTTTCCTGAATTCAGGGGGCGGCGAGCTTGTCGCGGACGAACGCCACCGCCTGGTCCAGCGACCACCCCGCTGCCTGCGCCTCGGCGCCCCGGATGAAACCGGGCGCCAGCGGCGCCATGAGCGCCGGCAACCGCTCCCGGATGACCTCCTGGGTCCGCTCCGGCTTCTGGTCTGCCGCTTCGGATGCGGCGCGCGCGTATGTCGTTGCGGCGGCCGCACTTTGCAGGTCGCCGACGAGCGCGAGGTAGAACCCGCAGAGTTCGATGTGAAGCCGCGCCGCCCACTCGTCGTCCAGCCGCCGATCAATGTCGAGCAGCCGTCGCAGGGCAGGAGCCGCCTCGGCGGGCGCGCCGGCGAGCAGGCGGTAGGTTGCGAGAGTGGTCAGGTGGGCATGGACATCGATCATGCTGCCCTTTGCCTCGGCCGCCTCGAGCACCGCAATGGCGGACGCAACAGCGGCCTCCATGTCGCCCTCCTCGAATGCGGCCTCGCCGAGCGTGTCGCGTCCGCGCAGCGACCCGGTGAAGTAACCGATCGCATCCGCGATCCGCACCGCCTCCTCCAGCAGCGGGCCGGCCTCGGCCGGACGGCCCTGCCAGATGAGGATCGTTGCGCGGTAGCGCAGCATATTGCTGAGCGAGCGCGTATCGCCGAACGGCCGCAGCAACCGCTCGGCAGCATCGAAGCCCGGCCAGGCACGTTCCGCCTCGCCGGCATAGCCGTCGCTCGCCGCCGCCGTGGCCCGGGCGCGCCCCTCCCAAAGCGCCTCGCCGGACCGGACGAACATCTCGGCTGCGCGGTGCGCAAGACCGTTGTCCCAGACGACCCACCCCGTCCGAAGCGACTGCCACAGCACGATGCGGCCAAGTAGCGCGACATCCACGGCCACATGGGGCAGCGCCGCGGCCCGGTCGATCCAGGTTCTTCGCTCGGCCGAAAGCGAGAGTTCCTCGAACAGCGTTGCGCCCCGTGCGGCGAGCTCCACCGCGAGCGCAGCGTCACCGTCAGTCGAGAAGCTCCACGCCAAAGCAACGCGCAGGTCGTCGACATAGGGGCGGTACGCCTCACGCCACCCATCGCTCGAGGAAACCTCGAGCTCCGCCTCTGCACGCCGGAGCACGTCAGCAAGATGCGTGGCATGACGGCGTCGTACCGAACGGTCCTCGCCCAGCAACTCGAGAGCGAAATGCCGGGTCGTCTCGAAATAGCCGTAACGGGTGGGGCCGGTTTCGGCCCGATGCGTATTGAGCAGCGACTTGTCGGCCAGCGAAACGATGAGGCCAACAGCCGACGCACCATCGCCGGCGCAGCACACCGAGACGATGTCCTCGGCGGTCGCTGGTCCCGCGAAGACGCCGATCTGCGCGAACAGCTTTCGCTCGTCCGCCGTTAGCAGGTCGACGCTCCACTTGACCATGGCGCGCAACGTGCGCTGCCGCTCGCCCGCGTCGCGCATCCCGCCGGTCAGCACCTCGAGCCGCCGGTCCAGGCTCGCTGCCACTTCCGCCAACCGCATCGATCTCAGTTGCGCCGAGGCAATGACGATGGCCAACGGAATACCATCGAGCCGTGCGCAGATCTCGACGGCGTCGGGCACGTCGGCATCAGTCAAGGCTGACCCGTCGAGCACGCTCGCCGCACGGTCGGCGAGAAGCTCGATCGCGGGAAAGGCAAGGGCCGCCTGCGCGTCGAGTCCGTCGGCGGTCGCGGGATATCCGAGGACCCCCAAGCGGAAGACTGCCTCCTCGACGAGTGCGAGCGGCTCCCTGCTGGTCGCGATCACCTTGAGTTCCGGGATTTCCGTGAGAAGCCGGCTCACGACCGCGGCTGCGTCCTCGATCACGTGCTCGCAATTGTCGAGGACGAGCAAGACGCGCCTGTCCGCCAGTTCCGCGACGACTGCCGCCAACGGTTCTCCCGAGGTCGACATTCGCAGCGCCGCGACGATGGCAGCCGCAACCGAGCCGCCCGGCAGCAACGGGGCCAGGGCGACGAAATACGCGCCGTCGGGGAAACTGTCCGCGACCTCCCGCGCCACGGCAGTTGCGAGCGAGGTCTTGCCGATCCCTCCGGGGCCGGCAATGGTGACGAGCCGTGAGCCGGCAAGCAAACGCCGGGCACGGACCATGTCGTCGTCACGCCCCACGAGGTCCCGCACCGCCGGCAGCGCCGCAGTCAGCCGTGCCGATCTCCGGTCGCTCTGGGGACCGGCGAGCAGGAGACCGGTCTCGGCCACGCGCCACCCGGTGAGCATGTAGCCGCGCCCCGGCACGGTCCTGAGCGTCTGACGCAACATCGGTCCCAGCGCCTGCCGGATCTCGGAAATGCACTTGGTCAGCGCATCGTCGCTGACAGTCAGACCATGCCAGCTGGTCGCGATGAGCTCGTCCTTCGAGACGAGCCGGTCGTGCTGGCGCGCGAGCTGCATGAGGACGTCGAACTGGCGGCGGCGCAGCCGGGCGTGCCCGCCAGAAGCATCGCGCACCTCGTTGTGCTCGAGATCGATGGTCCAGTGCGGCATGGCCGGCCCGCTCCTCCGCCAGGGTCCCCCGCACACTTCTTGGAGCGGCCGGAGGCGCCTCGTCAACGACCCCGCCCGGGGCATGTCCGGGGACGACGGCTAGCCATTGGCCGGTGTGTGCCGATCACCGGGGAGGCGCAAGCGAGGTCTGCGCTTGCGCTTGCCCCTTCTCGCGCTCGATACTGATCGCCGTGCGGGCCGGACTGACGCCAGCCGCCAAAGGCGGTCCAAACACACGGCGGGGCGCCGCGAGCTACACGCCCCTGCGTGTGAATGTCAGATGCGTCACACCGCTGCGCGAAGAGGCGGCTTCAATGGCGTAGGTCTGCTCCAGAGCCTCGAGGCCGTCCCATAGGCGAACGCCGCGGCCGAGCAGGATCGGCACCACCACGATGTGGCCGTGGTCGACGAGGCCGGCGGCGAAGAAGTCGCGGATGACGGTGGCGCCGCCGCCGATGCGCACCCCCTGCCCCTTCGCGGCCTCGCGGGCCATCGCGAGCGCCTCGGCGGGCGGGCAATCGATGAAATGGAAGCTCGTGCCGCCCTCCATCTCGATCGGCGGACGGGTATGATGGGTGAGGACAAAGACCGGCGTGTGGAAGGGCGGGTTGGGACCCCACCAGCCCTTCCAGTCCGGCTCGTCGTGCCAACCGGGAAACCCGTACTTGCCGGCGCCCATGATCTCGGCGCCGATCCCGACGTCGTGTTGGCGGACGAGGAGGTCGTCGATCCCACCGCTGCCGCCGGGCTGGGAACCGTTCTCCCGCCACCACCGGGTCTCGAACATCCATTCGTGCAGCCGCTCGCCGGCATGGCCGAACGGTTCGTCGCGGCTCAGGCCCTCACCGGTGCCGAAACCATCGAGCGAGACGGAAAAGTTCTGAACCTTGGTAAGTGACATGTCGATGCTCCTCTGTTGCACCAGGATCGCGCACAGGCTGCGGTCTACCCCCTGCCCCTGCCCCCTTCATTGCATCGTCTCCGCCCATGGATATTCGAGCTGCATGGCCACCACCTTGGCCGTGGCCTGGCCGTATCGTTCGGCGATCGCCTGAAGATTGAGGTCGAGGGCAGCTTCGGGGCGCTCGCTCGGAAAGATCGAGACGGTGCGTTCCTGCGGCCAGGCGTCCGCAACCTGTCCCGGCAGGATGCGGATGCCGCTGGCCGTAACGATGGCGGAGGTCGACGGAGCGAAGGTGACCGCCCTGGACCGGTAGGTCCGCGACCAGGCATCCGCTACATGCGCCAGCGCAACCTCGTCGATCCCCGGTTCGAGGGCGATTCCGACTTCGTCGCGGTTCCAGAACGCGGCCACGTTGCCCAGGACCGTCGCGGCGAACGGGCGGCTGAATCGGAAGGCGCTGCTCGCATGCCGCGTGTCCCAGCGGTCGACACCGAGATTTCGGGCCACGGCCTCCGCCTTTTCGCGGCCGGCGATGGCCTCGATCAGGGTCAGCATCATGGGCACCGACGCCGTGATCCCGGTGGTCGTCGCAACCTTGCCGTCGATCACGAAGCGGCGGTCGGCCACATAGTCGGTCGTCGGGCTGCGCCGCAGCAGATCCCTGAGGTAATACCAGTGCGTCGTGGCGCGCTTGCCCTCGAGCAGGCCGGCAGCCGCGGCGACCTTGGCCCCGGCACAGACCGCGATGATGGTGGCGCCCTTGTCCGCTTGCTGCCGCAGCCACGCCAGCACGGCCTCGTCGTCGTCCCGGCTCATGGCCGGCACAATCACGTAGTCCGCGCCATCCGGGTGCGCCGCGTCGAATTCGGCGATCGTCGCATCCGGCTCGACCGCGTTGAGCGCAGGATAGAGGTGCACCGGACCGGAATCCGGCGCCAGCATCAGCACATCGGCGACGTCGGCGCGCCGCAGTATGCCCGTCGGCACGATGTAGTCGGTCGTCTCGGTCGCGTCGTTGAGGCCGATGACGGCGACGACCGGCCGTGACCGCTCGGGCTGGAGCGCCTCCAGCATTGCCGCCATCTCGCCCGCCGGCACCGGCGCCGGCGATGCCGCAACGTCGGACGGCAGCGTCGCGAGCCAGATGCCGAAGCCACCACCCGCGACGACCAGAACACCGATGAGTCCCCACAGGGCAATCATGCGTTTCCTCACCTTGATCCTCCGAGTCTGGGATTGATTGAATCTAGCGCTGCGCCCATCATGGCGGAAATGACATAAATCGGGCAAAAACGGACATGCCGCGAAGCATCGCAATCGTGCTCCATCCGGGCTTCCAGTTACTCGACGCCGCCGGCCCGACCGCTGCGTTCGAGATGGCGGAGCGCTTCCGGTCAGGCAGCTATGAGCTCACGGTCATGGCGCCCGGCATTTCCCGCGCGACGGCGCGCGTCGAGAGCTCATCCGGGCTCGGCCTCGCGGCGGAGCCGCTGCGTGACGGCCCGTTCGACACCGTTCTCGTTTCAGGGGGCGAGATCATCCGCTCCATGGCGGCGGCGCAGCAGATCGTCGCCTGGCTCACAGGCATCAAGGCGCGGCGCATCGCGAGCGTCTGCTCGGGTGCGTTCCTGCTCGCGGAGGCCGGCCTGCTCGACGGCAGACGTGCCACCACCCACTGGGACAGCACCGAGCGGCTTGCGCGCAGCTACCCCAACGTGAAGCTCGATGCCGAGCGCATCTTCATCCGGGACGGCAATATCTGGACCTCTGCGGGCATCTCGGCGGGCATCGACCTGGCCCTCGCGCTCATCGAGGACGACCTCGGTCCCGAGATCGCGCGTCGCGCCGCGCAGCAGCTCGTCGTCCACCAGCGCCGGCCAGGCGGCCAATCGCAGTTCTCCGCGCTCGTCGAGCTCGGCGGACGGACCGGCCGCTTCACCGACCTGATCGACTGGATGCGCACCCACCTCACCGAGCCGCTCACTGTGGAGCGCCTCGCCGAGCGCGCGGCGATGAGCCCGCGCAACTTCGCCCGCGCCTTCACCGCCGAGACCGGGACGACGCCCGCCAAGGCGGTGGAACGGCTGCGTCTCGAAACCGCTCGCACTGCGGTAGAGACCGGGCACGACTCGCTCGAACGCATCGCCGAGACCACGGGCTTTGGCGATCCCGGCCGCATGCGCCGCGCCTTCCTGCGTGGCCTCGGTCAGCCGCCCCAGGCCCTGCGGCGCGCCCGGGCGTGAACCAGGACCTCCGCCGGCCCGCGTCATCTTCAGATCGGCACGAAGGGGCCGCTCACCGAAGTCCGTCCGGCGCCACAAGCGGTTTGCGCCGGCGTTTAGCAGAGGGCAGGGGCAGGGGGAAGCGGGGTTAACGCGGGGTTAGCGGGGGACTGGATCGGCCGGTCGTTCGTGCTAAACCCTCAAGCATGAGCCTGATCAAGTCGAAACAGCGGGTTGCGGACCACGGGGAGGTGTTCACGCCGCCCTGGCTGGTCGAGGCCATGCTTGACCTCGTGAAGGGGGAGACCGAGCGGATCGACTCCCGCTTCTTGGAGCCGGCCTGCGGGAGCGGCAACTTCCTCGTACCGATCCTGAAGCGGAAGCTTGCCGCGGTCGAGCTCAAGTACGGGAAATCCGAATTCGAGAAGCAGCACTACGCCATTGTGGCGATTACGTCGCTCTATGGCATTGAGCTGCTTGCGGACAACATCGCCGAGTGCCGCGCTAACGTGCTCGAAGTCCTCGTCGACTACCTCGGGATCGATGAATTCGATTACCTCTATCGCGCCGCCTCCCATGTCCTGTCGCAGAACCTGATCCACGGCGATGCGCTGGCGATGAAGACGGCGGAAGGCCGTCCTATCGTCTTTGCCGAATGGGGTTACCTTGGCAGGGGCAAGTTCCAGCGTCGCGATTTCCGCCTCGATGTGCTTACGCTTTATGGGACAGGTTTCGGCGAGGGTGAGCAATTGCCGTTCACTCATGCGGGCAGGCACGAGGTCTTCACGCCCATCAAGGACTATCGGCCGATGACGGTGCGGGAGCTCGCGCAACTCGACACGTTCCCAGGTGCCGGGGAAGTCGCGTGACCCTGCAGGCGAGCTTCGCGATCCGCGGGCGCAACCCGGACGTGCTGACCTGCATTGCGAACCTCTCGAACGACGAGGTGTTCACGCCGCCCGAGTTCGCCAACCGCATGCTCGATACGCTGGCCGAGGCGTGGGCGGCGGACAACGACGGCGCGAATATCTGGGCCGACAAGACGGTCAGATTCCTTGACCCCTGCACCAAGTCGGGTGTGTTCCTACGCGAGATCACCAGCCGCCTGGTTAAGGGACTGGCCGACGAACTTCCCGACTTGGATGCGCGCGTCGATCATATCCTGACCAAGCAGGTGTTCGGCATCGGCATCACGCGCCTGACGAGCATGCTCGCACGGCGAAGCCTCTACTGCTCGAAACACGCCTTGGGTGAGCACTCGATCGCCCGGGGCTTTGCGACCGACGACGGCAACATCTGGTTCGAACGAACAGAACATTCGTGGGATGACGGCCGGTGCACCTATTGCGGGGCAAGCGAAGCCGCGTTCGCACGCGG
>CAYRNE010000120.1:0-7711 GCA_964425245.1 uncultured Devosia sp. | reverse complement strand
CGCGCATCGCGGCGCGGAGCGCCGTCGTCGGCAAGAAGGCGGACGCCATCCATGTAATGTTGCGCCTCGTCCGCGTCATGGAGAAGCTCAATCCCAGCATCACCTACGCCATGGTTCGCCCCGATGCCTCGCTTCCCTGGTTCCGGGGCGACGAAAGCGACCTCGAAGAGATGGTGGGAAACCTGCTCGATAACGCCAGCAAGTGGGCGAAGGGCCAGATCGGCGTGTCGATGGTGGCCGAGCGCAGCAAATCCGGTGCGGCCAACCTGTTGATCAAGATCGAGGATGACGGGCCCGGTCTGACCGAGGAACAGGCGCAGCAGGTGCTTCGCCGCGGGGTCAAGCTCGACGAGAAGGTGCAGGGTTCCGGCCTGGGCCTCGATATCGTCAAGGAACTGGTTGACGTCTACGGCGGAAGCCTGCAATTGAAGCGCTCCGTGCTGGGCGGCCTGCTTGCCGAACTTCGCCTTCCGGCGGCCAAACTCGGCGGCATTGGGCGCGGCAGCTGATCCCACTTTCGCCTTATTGGGCGGCGAAAAGCCCCGGGGCACGTCGAAGGGACCCATGCAGCAGATTCTTCGCGTTTTCGGCCTCATTGCTTTCGTCGCGCTTGCGGGATGCTCGTCGGGCGGGACGACGGTTAGCAATATCGGCCCCACGCTGGCCCAGCCGAACCCCAATTTCCAGACCGCGGCGCTGCCGGCGCCCTCGCAGCAGATCGCGACAGCCCAGTCGCTCACCGACGTCAGCTCCTTCGTCGATCCGGCGGCGCTGGGGCTGCTGAGCGAGAAGGAGAAGGCCGAGGCTTCGAGCGCGCAGTTCAATGCGCTGCAGTTCGGCCGTACCGGCGCGCCGCGCGCCTGGCAGGGCGACCGTGGCGCTTCCGGTCAGGTGGTCGTCGGCCCGCCGGTCAATGTCAACAGCCTCTACTGCCGCGACTTCACGCATACGGTCAATGCGGGCGGACAGGCCTTTGCCAAGCGTGGCATGGCCTGCCGCGAGCTCGACGGCAGCTGGTCGGTCGTCAGCAACAGCTGAGCGGCTTCGCCTTGAGGGCTGCGGGGTAACCTTTCTTTACCTCGCCGCGATAGGGTTGGGACGATACGGTCCCCCATTCCCCATTCGCGTACATGCCTGCGGTCTCGACCACCCAACCGTCCGTTCCTCGCTCGCCGCGCCGCGTCGGCCCGCCGTTCTTCGGCGCGATCGACTGCGTAATCGTCGAGGACCCGGTCGACTTCGAATTCGATGGTGCCGTCCCGCGCGGCCATGCCAATGCGGCCTGGGCGTGGATGACGCGCGACCTCGGCAGCGGGGCCGTCGATCCGGCGGCAGCAGCCGACGACGCGGCGCTCCAGCATGGCCTCGAGAACCTCCTCCCCGAGCTTGTGGAGCGCGCCAAGACCGCGCTGGCCGCTGCCGGGACCAGCCGCGAGACCGAGCGCCGCATCATCACCCAGCTCGGAGGCGACGAGCAGTGGCAGCATCTGCCGCGCATCGTTAACGCCCTCAAATGCCGTCACCTGCTCGACAAGGCCCAGGCATTCGGCCGCGCGACCAACGGCATGCAGGACGATGCCGCGCTGGGCGCTGCCCTGCAGTCGATGCCGCTCGCAGACCGCCCGCTCGCGGCATTGCTGATGCAGGCGGCGGTAGGGCAGGTCGCCAATCCGAGCCGCCTGATCACGGCTGTCATCCGCATCACCGGGGCGGCCACCGAAGGGGCGATCGTCCGCGCGGGCTTCGCGCCGCTGGTCGATGCGATCCTCGCTCATGCCCAGAACCAGATTCACTCGCTGATTCAGGTCGGGCCGTTCGCCGACGTCGATCTCGCCTGCCGGGCGGTAGACCGGTTCCACCGCCTCTCGCGCGCCGTCCACGGCTACGTCGAACTCGCGCGCAACAGCCGCTGGTCGATGATCATCGCGGCGCTGACCAAGAACGTTTCCGCGCGCGTCGAGCCGCGGCTGCGCGACGTGGTGCTCGACGTCAACAAGGCATTGCGCAAGCACCGCGAGGGAACCGACCGGCTGGACAGCGACCAGCTGCTGACCGCGCTCAGCGGCGTGTATCTGCTCGCGACGGTACGCGACGCCCGTGACTCGCTCGCGGTGAACGCGCTGTTCGAGCAGACCTGGGCGCAGGTCGGTCAGGCGCTGGAGATTCACATTCAGCGCTCGCTCGACATCCTGCGCCAGAACCCTGGCGACCGCATCACCGGCGAGCGGCTCGATGCCGCGATCAAGATGGCCGAGCTGCGTTTCAACGCGGAGTATGCCGACGTGCTTCGACGCGCCAAGGAAACGGCGGAAAAGCGGTAGCTAGTCCCGCATCGCCGCCGCGCGCCGCGCAGGCCTGGGCGGGGGAACGATCTTTGCCGGAGTCGAGCCGCCGGCATCGCGCGCGAAAAGCGCGGCAGCATCGGCCGCTCCCCGCTCTATGAGCGCAAGGCCGCCGGGCCTGCCCTCCGGCGCCGGTGCGATGACGACCCCGACGGCTGCGAAGGGATCTGTCTCCTCCGAGCCGCGGAAGACCAGGCAGCCGATCTCGAAGTATCGACCATCCTCCGCGGCAATTTCGACTTGTTGCGGCTTTGCGCCGAAGCGGCCGCGCAGATATGCCGGAAGCTCCGGCGGTGCGGGCCGAGGCCTGGAGGGAGGGCGCCAGCCGCTGTCGACGATCTCCCCGCCGCCCACGCACCGTTCCTGCGCAACGATCCCGGCATCGGCGGCAGCAATCGCGCCGAGTTCCACGGCGGCGGCAACATCCCCCAGGCTCAGCACGCGCAGCTGCGCGGGCGCCATGGCGGCCGGCCCCGCGCCGGCCTGCGCCGGCCGGCGGGTGAATGTCGCGCCGCGATCGAGGAACGAATCGGTCCGGCCGGTCCGCCAGGGCGCGACCGGCGTCGGCCCGTCCAGGCTTTCGTAGATCGCGCCCGACTCGATGTCCTCGATCTGCGGCGCCGGCTTTCCGGTGGTAAGCGCCTTCAAAAGCTCCGTGCCGCTTTGCACGCAGGCGCGTGTGCTGCGGTAGCCCGCCGCCGCGCCGGCGAGCACGATCGAGTCGAGATCGCCCCTTGCCTCGATCCACCGCTGATCCGGATTGTAGGCGCATCGCCCTCCGGCCACGAGCCAGAGCGCGATCCGCGGCTGCCAGCCGCCGGCCGCAACAAGCGCATCGGTCGTGATCGGCGCCGCGTCGCCGCCCGCGTCCTCAACGGCGACCGAGAAGGCGACGGAGAGGGTCGGCAGCCGTCCGCGCATCAGCTCGACCGATCGCGGTACGAGGCTCGATGCCAGGGTGATCCCCGACGCCTTGCAGAAGTCGATGTAGCGCGACTGCGGCGCCGTGCGCGTATCGGCGACGCGCTGCACCTCGATCCCGGCATCCGCGGCGCGCAGCGCCATCCGGTACGCATAGCTGTGGGGCGTCGAGAACAATGCGCGCCGCCCCCGCCACACGCCGTAGGACGAGGCCCGGTGGAAGGCCGCCACCGCCCCGAGCACGCCGGGCATCCGGTTCCCGGCGAAGACCGGAAGGCGCTCGGCCATTCCCGTCGCGATCACAATCCGCTTTCCGTCCACCGCGAGCACGCGGCTCGCCGGCCTCCCGTCCCTGGTTTCGACCTGGTGCAGCCGGACGCGGCTGCCGGCCAGTTCGACGGCCTCGGTTCCGAGGAACAGGTTGATGCTCGGCGTTGCGGCGATGCGCGCAGACAGCCGCGCGATCAGCTCCTCGGGCGGCTCCTCGTCGGCCGCGGCACCGAAAAACGGCGCATCGCCGCCGAGCACCAGGCGGCGCTCGACGAGAACGACCCGGCCCCCCGCATCGGCGGCGGCGAGAGCCGCGCTCATGCCGGCGACGCCACCGCCGACAATCACCGTATCGGCCTCGATGCTGCGCGTGGGTTGCAGCCGGAGCCAGGCGCCCTCGAGCGCGTGGGCATCGTCGAGCCGGTGGTTGAGGCCGCGCGCACCTCGATTGATGAGCGCCGCGGCGCGGGACAGGGCAGCGCCCGGCCCGAACCAGCCGTGCCACGGGCCGACCGTCACGAGGTCGAGGCCGGCGACGACCGGAACGCGGTCCATCGGCATCGCCGCCGCCGGATCCCGCACACCGGTGGCGAGCACGGGAGGGCTGAACCGCTCGTCGAGCGCGATCGGCTCGCCGAAGTGATGGCCGAAACCATCGACGCCCGCGGCGAGCAGCGCGGAAAGCACCGTGTCTCCCTCGAATGCCTCGTAGCTGCGGCCATTGAGACGGAAGGTCAGCGGGCGCGACCGGTCGAGCGCCGAGCCACCGAAGCCGTGGAGGGCATCCGGCGGCAACCGGTTCGGCTGCCGCGTCACGAGGCTGCCTCGATCGCAATCTCCGGCGCCGCCTCGGCCACGGCAGCGCGGCTTGCGGCTCTGGATGGCTCCCGGGACTCAAAATAGAGCCTGCCATCTTCGGACGCCGTGCCGTTAAGATAGCGAGCGAGCGCCGGTGCAAGGAAAGCAGCGGGCGCGCCAAGGCCGGCGACGACGATGACCCGGCTCTTGCCCATGCGTCCGACGAGCGGCGCACCGTCGATGATAGTTGCGGCGCGGAACACGCATTGGCCGTTGCGCCGAAGCGGCTCCTTTGCGGGAATGGAGGCTGCAACGCGCGCCGGCGCGGACGGTGGGTCGCCTGCGGCGATCGCAACGATGGGCGCCTTGGCCGAGCGCTGGAAGAGCCACAGGTCGCGGTCGAGATAGGCGACGAACGGGCCGCCGAGCGGCGGCGCGCCAGGCTGGATCATGATGCTGGTATCGCTGCGCATGACGAGAAGACGGTGCCGTTCCGCCTGCGGCAGCCGGTCGCTGATGCTCTCGTCATCCGCAAGCACGACGGTGTTCGCCTCCATCGTTTCGGAGCCGGACGACAGGGAAGCCGTGCCGTCACGCCGCAGCACGACCGTCGAATCGGGCGGCAGATGCCTGACGCCTGCCTTTTCCAGCCACGCTTCGAGCGCCGGCTCGGCCCTGGCGGGAACGAGCATCGCCGCGTCCCGGATGCGGCAGATGCTTCCCTCTGCGGTGATCGACCGGTCGACCGCGCGCTCCGCGGCGAAGCCGAAGCCGAGCGCAGTCCAGCGCATATGTCCGAGCCGTGCGATAGAGTCTTCGGTCTCGGCGACGAACAGCGGATCGACCCGTTCGTAGAGACTCCGCCCGATGGCCGCGAGGCGCTTGAGCGCTTCGGGCACCTCCTGCCTCAGAAGCGCCCATGTCTCGGGCCTCGTGAACGGTGCTACGGAGATGTCGAACCGCCGCACGAGCCGATAAGGCGACCACCGGTCGCCCACGAGGCACACCCGTTTGCCGTGGTCGGCCGCGAGGATGCCGGCCAACAGCCTCGCAAACGGCGTCGAACCGCAGACCGCAAAGTCGAAGCCCCCTTCGCGCATGGCTATCGGGCGCGCATGAGCGCTGCGTCAATGCGCGCCCTACACATGGGCGTGTTGAGGTGCACTTTTTGCCGGAATGCCCATATAGATGCGGCGGAATTTCCCCGCCACAGGTTCGGGTACATCGTGTTCTGGATACTCGCTATTGCCGTGACGGCCATTGCCTGCGCCGCCCTCTTTTATGCGGCAGCGGGACAGCCGGTCAACGCGACGGCGGGAACCGTCGATGGCGCCACCGGCGCGCATTTCCGGCTTCAGCTCCAGGAAATCGAGCGCGACATCGCGTCCGGCCGGCTGGGCGCCGCCGAAGCCGCGGCGGCGCGCGCCGAAGTCGCACGCGAGTTGATCCGGCTCAAGGAGGAAGCAGAGAGAAAATCGGCCGGCGGGGAGGCCCGCGCTTTCCGGCCGCTGCTCCTCGGCGCCGTGGCAGCCACAGCGGTCCTCGCTTTCGGCACCTACGCCTACCTTGGCAGCCCCGACCTGCCGTCCTCGCCGCTTGCCGGGCGACCGGTGACCGACATGACGCTCGAGGAGGCGGTGGCGCGCATCGAGACGCAATTGACGCGGACACCGGATGATCTGCGTGGCTGGGTGGCGATCGGCCCCGCCTATATGCAGCTCGGCCGCTTCGCCGACGCCGAGCGGGCCTTTCGTCGCATCATCGAGCTCGGCGGCGCGACTGCCGACGCGGAAACCGACCTCGCCGAGGCAATCATGATGAAGCAGGAGGGAAGCCTCGAGGGCGAACCGCTCGCGCTGCTCGTGAGTGCCGCGGCGCGCGATCCGGCACACGTCCGCTCGCACTTCTATCTTGCCGGCGAGGCGACGCGCGCCGGCGACCACGAGTCGGCGGTGTCGCAGTGGAATGCGCTGATCGCCCGTGCAGCGGGGGACGAGCCCTGGCTGGCGGCCGCGCGCGAGGGCCTTGCCGCCGCGACGGCCGGCCTCAATGGAGACGAGGCGCTGCCCGACGCCGCAGACATCGCAGCCATGGTGGAGGGGCTCGCAGCGCGGCTCGAAGCGCAAGGCGGCACGATCGAGGATTGGACGCGGCTGGTGCGCTCGCAGCTCGTCCTCGGCCGGACGGCCGAGGCGCAGTCCGCCTACGATCAGGCACGCATCGCCTATCCCGATGCATCCGTGCGGACGGAACTCGACATCCTCGCGGCAGACAATGGACTGGTTGCCAATGACCCGTAAGCAGAAGCGGCTCGCCGTCATCGCCGGAATCGCCGCCGTTCTCGGCCTCGCGACGACGCTGGTCCTGGTCGCCCTGCGCGACCAGATCGTGTTCTTCTATTCGCCGAGCGAGGTGAAGGAGCGCGCGGTCGCCGCCGGCATCCCCATCCGCCTTGGCGGTCTCGTCGAAGAAGGAAGCTGGGTGAAGGACGGCGAGGTCAACGAGTTCGTCGTGACGGACGGCGAATCCCAGATGGCCGTCCGCTTCGTCGGCATCCCGCCCGACCTCTTCAAGGAAGGGCAGGGGGTCGTCGCGGAGGGTGCGATGGATGCCGAAGGACAGTTCGTCGCAACCAGTGTGCTCGCAAAGCATGACGAGAACTACATGCCCAAGGAGGTGGTCGAGTCGCTGAAGCAGCGGGGCGAGTGGCAGCGCGAGGGGGCGCCCCAGTGACCATCGAGCTCGGCCATTTCGCCCTGATCCTGGCGTTCGCCGTCGCCGCCGTGTCGGCGGTCGTCGGCTACGTCTCGTGGCGCAGCGCGGGCCGTGCGGTACTCTATCTGCGGCAGGCCGCGGTGCTGCAGTTTGTGCTGGTCGCCGCAGCGTTCGCGGCGCTGATCCAGGCTTTCGTCACCTCCGATTTCTCGCTCCTGCTCGCTTACGAGCATTCGCACTCGGCACAGCCTCTGATCTACAAGGTCACCTCCGTCTGGGGCAACCATGAGGGCTCGATGGTCCTGTGGGTGCTGATCCTCGTCTTCATGGGCGCGGCCGTCGCGCTCTTCGGACGGGCATTGCCGAGGGACCTCCTGGCGCTCGTCCTCGGAACCCAGAGCCTGCTGACCGCGGCCTTCGCCGGCTTCACCCTGTTCACTTCCAACCCCTTCGCGCGGCTCTCGCCCGCACCGTTCGAGGGGCGCGATCTCAACCCCATCCTGCAGGACATCGGACTGGCGGTGCATCCGCCGCTTCTCTACACCGGCTATGTCGGGTTCTCGATCTGCTTCGCCTTCGCCGCCGCCGCGCTGATCTCGGGCCGGATCGATGCGGCATGGGCTCGCTGGGTGCGATGAAGGCGCGCTCCTTCTCCAAGGACCGCT
>CAYRNE010000119.1:0-7722 GCA_964425245.1 uncultured Devosia sp. | reverse complement strand
ATGAGCCGCTGTCAAACCTCGACGCCAAGCTCCGCGTGCAGATGCGCACCGAGATCAAGGAGCTGCATCAGCGCCTCAAGACAACCACGGTGTTCGTGACCCACGACCAGGTCGAGGCCATGACCATGGCCGACAAGATCGTGGTGATGCACGATGGTATCGTCGAGCAGGTTGGGGCACCTCTCGAGCTTTACGATTCCCCGCAGAACCTCTTCGTTGCGACCTTCATCGGCTCGCCCGGGATGAACCTTATCAAGGGCACCGCCAAGGCCAACGGCAGCGTTTCCATCGAAGCCGGTGGCTCGATGCTCCCGGTCGCAGGCAGCCACAAGGTTCAGGACGGCCAGCCCCTCGTTTACGGCATCCGGCCCGAGCACATCGAGCTTGCCGACGAGGGATTGCCCGCGACCGTGGCCGTTGTGGAGCCGACGGGCTCGGAGACCCAGGTATTCCTGCGGCTCGGCGAGAGCGAGATCGTCGCGGTGTTCCGCGAGCGCCACAACTTTACGCCCGGCGAGACGGTGCACCTGCGCCCGCGGGCCGAGCACGCGCACCTGTTCGACGGTGCCTCCGGCACGCGCGTCTGACCGTCGGAAGCCGGTTCGAGACTTGTCGAGGCCCGCGGGCGCGTTCCGCGGGCCTTCTTTATTGGCGGAGGTTGGTTTGCCTCGATTTTCTGCGAACCTCTCGATGCTCTACCAGGAGCATGGCTTTCTCGACCGCTTTGCCGCGGCCGCTGCAGACGGTTTTCCTGCCGTCGAGTACGTCTCGCCTTATGGCGAGCCGGCCGAGAAGATTGCCGGGGTCCTGAAGGCCAACGGCCTGCAACAGGCGCTGTTCAACCTGCCGGCCGGCGACTGGGCGGGCGGGGAGCGCGGCATCGCCTGCCTGCCGGACAGGATCGAGGAGTTCCGCGACGGCGTGACGACCGCGCTCGATTATGCGGCGTTGCTGGCCTGTCCCAAGGTCAATGTGCTCGCCGGCATCGCCCCCGGAGGGAGCGATCCCGAAACACTGGAGGACGTGCTTGTCGGAAACCTGCGGTTTGCGGCGGCCCGTTTCGCCGAACGCGGGGTCATGCTGCTGCTCGAGCCGATCAATACCCGGGACATCCCTGGCTTCTTCGTTTCGACGACCGCGCATGCCGAGCGCATTCTCGATCGCGTCGGCCATGAGAACCTTCGGATCCAGTACGATTTCTACCACATGCAGGTCATGCAGGGTGACCTCGTATCGACCTTTGCGCGTCTGGGAGAGCGCATCGGGCACGTCCAGATCGCCGACCACCCCGGCCGGCACGAACCGGGCACGGGGGAGATCAACTACGGTTTCGTCCTCGGCGAGCTGGACCGTCGTGGCTACGATGGCTTCGTTGGCTGCGAATACAAGCCCTTGGGCCGGACAAGCGACGGGCTCGGCTGGATGTCCGCCTGGCGTTGAGGCAGGTATTGCCATTGGCGCACCCGATGAGCAGGATTGGCAACAGGATCGCCGCATCGATCAGAGTGCGCCGCGATGGATCCCGGCAGGGTCGGTGGAGTTCCTTTGAAGTAGCGGATGCCTGAACGCGGCTTGCGACGCCGCAACCGGGTGATGAGGCGGGATCGGCCCGCTCGCCGGATGAGGTAGAAATGGAGCACCTCCATGAGATCGGCCCTTCTTTCGGTCGCTGTCCTTGCTGCACTTGCTGCGGGAAATCCGGCGGCGCTCGCCCAGGACGCTGCCTCGGGTGAGGACGTCTTCAAGAGATGCACGTTCTGCCATGCGGTGGGCGAGGACGCCCGCAACATGGTGGGCCCCGTCCTCAACGACGTCTTCGGCCGGCAGGCGGGCACGCTGGAGGGCTTCAACTACTCGGCATCGATGGTAGAGGCCGGCGAAGGCGGCCTCGTCTGGTCGCCGGAAACGGTCGACGAATTTCTCGCCGCGCCCCGCGAGTTCATCCCCGGAACCAAGATGGCCTTTGCCGGGATCGACGATGCGGAGGACCGGGCGAACGTCGTCGCCTATCTTCTGACCTTCTCGCCCGGCTACACCCCCGAGGATCAGACCGAGCCCGGGGAGCCGACGGCGGCGCAGTGAGGTGCTTTGACGCACCTAGCCAAAAGTCTTAGACAACCGTATCACTCAAGCGGTTTACCTAACCTGTCCATCACAATACCCTATGAGGCGGATAACGAGCCGGCAGCCAAGCCGGCCGGAGTTGCGTCTCATGGACATCACGCTCAAGCAGCTACAGATCTTTCGCGCTGTGGTCGTGGCCGGGTCGATCACCAAGGCTTCGCGGCGCCTCGTGCTGAGCCAGCCCTCGATTTCACAGCAGCTCGCCAAGCTCGAGGAGAAGCTCGGCGCCCAGCTCATCCAGCGCAACCGCACCGGGGTGATCAGCCTCACCCCCGCGGGCGAATACTGGTTCAACATCGGCGATGAGATGCTGCGTCGCCTCGACAGTGTGAGCGCCGAGTACAAAGCCCGCTTCGTCGACAACAGCGTAACCTTGCGGATGGGGATTACGCCCACGCTGCGCGGCCGCTTCATCGCCAGGGCGGCACGGATCGCCGCAGAAGAGCCCGGTTTCGTCAAATTCGAGATGAAGTACGCGCTCACGAGCGCGGAGCTCGTCGAACAGTTGAACCTGCACCAGCTCAACTGCGCGCTGATCAACGGCGACGCCATCGCCGACGAACGGAATTCGTTCGCGACGGCCGAGGTCTTCACCGACAATATCGCGTTCGTTGTTCCCGCATCGGTGTCGCTCGCGCAGATCGAGGATGCCTTGCGCCGGCCCGGCAATCTCCCGGCGCCGCTCTCTTCCTATGTCGAGGTCGATGCCAGCATCCCGCTGCGTACCAAGACCGAGCACTGGTATCGCGACCACCTGCCCGACGCGCGGCCGATGTTCACGGCGATGACCTACCCAGCCGCCGTCGACATCTGCGCCGAGGGACTCGCGACGACGCATTGTCCGCTGTCGCTCGTTCCCAATCTCCCGGCTTCGACCCTGAAAAGGCTGCAATTCTTCCGTCTCGACGATATGTCGCGGCAGGTCGTGCTCGCGATGCCCAAACATCTGCTGACGCTCGCGCCTTATGCGCGGATCTTTCATCAGATCGAGGACTTCTGCCGGACCGAGTACAGCCGGGAAATGATGCCCGAACAGGTAAAAGAGCTTCCGCTGCGGCACTAGGCAGTTGCCGTGGCACCTCCCGGGACCGGCGCACTCAGTGCGCCGGTCTCTTTTCTGGCGCACCGGACTGATCCCTGCAGTCATTGCGGACCGGAGCGGCCGTCTCCGCATTCCTCGCACCTGCAATGCCGAGCAACAGCCGATCGGGTCCTCCCCGGCTTGCCAGGAACAGGTCAAGCCTGCCGTCGCCATCGAAATCTCCGGCCTCGATGTCGAAGCCGTTGCCCGCCGTGCCGGACGGCAACGCCTCCGGCGCCGCGGAGAAGCGGCCGCTGCCGTCATTGCGGAAAGCCCGGTACGGCATGGTGGCCGTCCTGCCGCTGAGGTCGCCGATGCTGCCGGTGACGAGATCCGGATCACCGTCGCCGTCGAAGTCGACGAATGCCGCCGTCATCGTCGGCTCGCTCTCCGCGGGCAGGTGCGTCGCCGTGGCGTCGGCGAAACCTCCGCCACCGTCATTGAGCAGCAGCCGGTCCTGCGGATCGGCGCCCTCGGTAAAAAGCCGCGTGTTCGCGAAATAGAGGTCGAGATCGCCGTCCCCGTCGACATCCTCGAGATCGGCATCCCGGGTTTCTTCGCGATTGCCACGTGGCAATAGGGCACCGGAGGCAAAGACGCCCTTGCCGTCGTTGATCAGCAGGATGTTCCCGTCCTCGTTGCCGAGCGCCAGATCGAGATCGCCGTCCCCGTCGACGTCGCCTGCCGCAGCGTCCTGCGTGATGTCCGCCGATGGCGGCAGGCTCCTGCCGGTCGCGTCGGCGAGCCGGCCCGTGCCGTCGTTCACGAACAGAAAGTCCTGGCCGTTGTTGCCGATGTAGAGGTCGGCATCGCCGTCGCGATCGTAGTCGCCCGCGACGACCGCGTTCGACGTGCCGCGGCGCGGAAGGCGATCCGTCACGTCCTCGAAGACGCCGCAGCCGTCGTTGAGGTGATAGCCGTAGACCTGGTCGTCTTCGCCGACGAAGACGAGGTCGAGGTCCCCGTCCCCGTCGAAGTCCGCGATCGCCACGTCCTCGTGGTCGCCGGTGCGCCGCGACAGGCGCGCGTCGCTCACGTCGCCGAAGCTGCCTGCCCCGTCGTTGAGAAGGATGCGGTTGGGTGCGTACTCGGAGGCAACCGCGAGATCGAGGTCGCCGTCCCCATCGAGATCGGCGGCGGCCGCCGCCATGCTGAAGCTCCGGCCGCCGGATGCATCGCCGATCCGGCTGCTGGCATCGTCGAAAAAAGGCTGCGCCGGCACGGGGCCGGCGGCTGCGAGCAGCATGGCGGACGCAAGGAGCGCTGCCCGCCGCATCGGGTTAGGCCGCCACGTTCTCGCGCTGCGCGCGGATCGATGGAACCGCCTGCTGGAACAGCAGCTTGAAGTGGCTGCGCAGCATCAGGATCTGCTCGGGCAGGACGCTCGGCTGCGCCAGCGCCTTGGACATGATGATGCCGCCGTCGATCGAACAGCACACCATGCGCGCCAGCTGGTCGGGATTCACCGCTTCGCGAGGCTCGTAAACGGCAAGGATTTCGTCGATGAGCTTGCGAAAGAACTGACTCCACTCCCGCGTGATGCGAACCAGTTCGGCGCGCACGTTGCGATCGAACAGCCGGTCCTGATAGCTCATCGTCGCTACCATGCAGCCCGGATGGCCCCCGGGCGCCGTCAGCCGTTCCGACAGCAGCGTCAGACCGATGAGAAACGATTGCAGCGGATCGTCGCTGAGCTGCCGGGCACGACCGAACGAGGCATTGAGCAGCCGCTCGTTCTGGCCCTCGTAGCGGCGCAGCAGCCCGAGCGCGAGCTCGTTCTTGTCCTTGAAGTGATAGAAGAAGCCGCTCTTGGTAATCCCGGCTTCGGCAATCAGCTCTTCGATCGATGTCGCGCCGAAACCCTTGGCAAGCACTGCCGCCTCGGCGATCTCCAGTATTCGTTCTCGCGTCGCGTCGCCCTTACGCATCGCTGTCTCCCTCAACTGTACCGAAGGTGCGGTTTTGAACCGCCTGTGCCTGAACGCAGCCTGAACGTCCCCTTCATGTTTGCATTAAGTCTTTGTGACTGCTTTCCATTTGCTTGAGTTCCCCGTCCTGCCGGCGACTTGACCACGCGCCTTCTAGAGTTGCGGGGCCGGATCGGACAGAAGTTGCGCCACCAACGTCCCCCGGGGACCAACGGTTTCTGACAAGGAGAACTAGGATGATGGCAAGGTATCGCCACCACCTCCCGCAGCTTGACGGCGGTATCTTCCTTGCGGATGGCGGGCTCGAGACGAGCCTCGTCTTCCACGAGGGTATCGATCTCCCGTATTTCGCCGCCTTCCCGCTGCTTCGCACCGGCGAAGGGCGCGCCGCCCTCGAACGCTATTTCCGGGGTTACCTGCCGCTCGCCAGCCGACGTGGCCTCGGCTTCATCATCGACACGGCGACCTGGCGCGCCAGCCCCGATTGGGCGGTGCGGCTCGGCATCGGACCGGACGAGCTCGACGACCTGAACAAGGAAGCCGTGACTTTTGCGGCGCGGCTGCGCGATGAGTTCGAGCGTGGCAGCAGCGGCCCCGGCGTCGTCAACGGCGTCGTGGGTCCTCGGGGCGACGGCTACCGGATCGATCATGCGATGAGCGCCGCCGAGGCCGCCCATTACCATGCCCGTCAGATTGCCTGCTTCGTGGCGGCCGGCGCCGACATGGTAAGCGCCATCACCATGAACTATGCCGAGGAGGCGATCGGCATCGCCATGGCTGCCAGGAACGCGGGCATGCCGGTCGTCATCTCCTTCACGGTCGAGACGGACGGCAAGCTCGCTTCCGGTATCGGCATCGGAGACGCCATTGCCGCGGTCGACGCGGCAACGGAGGGCTATCCCGTCTACTTCATGATCAATTGCGCGCACCCCAGCCACTTCGAGAGCGCCCTGCCCGAGAACGCCGCTTGGCTGGGCCGCATCCGCGGCGTCCGCGCGAATGCCTCGCACAGGAGCCATGCCGAGCTCGATGAAGCGACCGAGCTCGATGACGGCGATCCGGCCGATCTCGGCCGGCGCTACCGGGCGCTCGGTGATGCCCTGCCCCGGCTCAACGTCCTCGGCGGCTGTTGCGGCACCGACCACCGCCACATCGCCGAGATCGCCGAAGCGATGGCGACGGCGACGACGGCCTGACGACCAACGAATTTCCAGCGGGGACTGCGCTGGCCGCGCAGTCCCCGTTCCATTTCAACCAAGGAGACCATGATGACCAGCCTCGAACTGATTTACGAATCCGCCGGTGAGAGTCCTCGCGCGAGGAACGGCCTTCTCGGCAGGCTGCAGCGATACTGGGAGGGCGCAAGGCGGCGACGCCGGGAGCGCAAGCTCGCCATCGAACTCTCGAGGCTCGATGTCCGCCTGCTGCGCGACATCGGCATCGAACCGCAGGACGTGACCGACGCGCTCCACGGCCGCCCGGGACCGTCCATCCTCTTCCACCCCATGCGCCGCGGACACGACCCTCGGTAGGCATCGTCATGGGGAGAAAAGCCACTGAGGCCGGACGCGCGCGTGTCCGGCCTCAACTCTTTGACTCGCGAGCCATGGATTTCTCCATCTCGGTCATCGCGTGCGGCCGCCCCGCACCGCGCGCCAGGCCGCGATGATCGCATCGGCCGACGTTTCGATGTCGGCCTCGGTCGTCTCGCCCGAGCTGACCGAAATCCGCAGGATCCAGTCGCCGCGCCAGAAGGCGCCGCCGGCAAAGCAGACGCCGTCAGCCTGCACCCTTTCGATCACCGCCTCGGTCGCAGCCTTGCGCTCAACCGCATCGCCCTCGCCGAAATTGACGGCGATCTGGTTCAGCACGACGTCGTTGAGGACTCGGATGCCGGGCTCGGCCGCGAGCCGCTCTGCCATGCGGCGTGCGAAGGCGCAATGCCGCTCAACCAGCTGCGCGATGCCTTGCCGGCCCAGCGTCCTGATCATGGCCCAGACCGGGGTCCCGCGAGCGCGGCGGCTGAGCTCCGGCACGAAGGCGGAGGGAACGCGATCGTCGGGTCCCACGCTCGGCAGATAGCTCGACCATTGCGTCATCGAGCGCTGGTGCACCTCGCGGTCGCGCACGATGGCAAAGCCGCAGTCGTAGGGCACCTGCAGCCATTTGTGGCCGTCGGTTGCCCAGGAATCCGCGCCGTCGATGCCCGCCGTCAGGTGACGCAGCGACGGCGCCGCGCGCGCCCAGAGGCCGAAGGCGCCGTCGACATGCAGCCAGGCGCCAGCGTCCTTCGCGATGGGAACGATCTGCTCGAACGGATCGAACGCCCCGGTATTGATCTGCCCCGCCTGCGCGATGACGATCCGCGGGCCGCCGCCCTTCGCCAGCGCCTGTGCCAGCGCGTCGGGCCGCATTCGGCCCTGCCCGTCGGTCGCGATCCGCGTCACGCGGTTGTAGCCGAAGCCGATGATCTGCAGCGACGAGAACAGCGAGGAATGCGCATCCGCCCCGATCAGCACCTCGACCGGCGGGGCACCGAAAAGACCGTCGGCATCGGGGTCCCAGCCGGCATCCAGCAGCACGCGCGTG
>CAYRNE010000118.1:0-7915 GCA_964425245.1 uncultured Devosia sp. | reverse complement strand
ACCGGCCGCCGCGCGACGGCCGAGGGGCCGTCGTCCGCTCGCCGGACAACATCGCGTTCGAAATACTACAGGAGGGCGCGGCGCTGCCGCCGCAGGAGCCGTGGGCCTCGATGCCCAATACGGGGAGTTGGTAACGGCGCGTCTCCCCTCGCGTCCTTTCCGCGAGTAAGCCTTCGCTAACCACCGCGATTAGGCGCAGGTTAGGCCGCACTTCGTAGCTTCGTTGCACGCGCGGCGGGCAACGGCCGCGCGCTCAGTCCCGCGAACCGGCCGGGGAAGTGACGAATGCTACGACTTGTGCTTGCGATCGGCACCGCGGTGCTGCTCAGCGGCTGCCTGCCGCTTTCGTTCTTTGCATCCTCCGGGAACGCCTATCGCGGCTACAAGCAGAGCTGGGGGACCTATGTTGCCCACAGCAATGTCGACGCCTTCTGCATTTCGCCCAGGCTGCGCGTCGCGCTGATGGAGTTCGAGGGCCACTTCGGCAGGAAGATCGTGATGAGTTCGGGCTACCGCAACGCGTCCTACAACGAGAAGGTGGGCGGCGCGGACAACAGCTTCCACACCAAGTGCATGGCGGCCGACTTCTTCATTCCGGGGGTGAGCAAGCAGCGGCTCATCGCCTATGCCATGCGCAACCGCAATGTCGGGGGCCTTGGGTGCTATCCCGGCCGCGACTTCATCCACATCGACGTGCGCGACCGGCCGCGCGGCTGGCGCAAGCCGGTCACCTTCAGCGGCTGCTGACGAATCCGACATTGCCCTTGCGTTGCGGGGGCGCGGCACCTATTAGGAGCCCCGTGCTCCGCGCCCTTCGTCTATCGGTTAGGACGGCACCCTTTCACGGTGCAGAGAGGGGTTCGACTCCCCTAGGGCGCGCCACTTCCCCTTCCCTTCTCAGAAGCCCCGGCCGTTGAGCGCCGTCGCGAGGAAAGCCGATTCCTCGGCCGTCGAGGTCCGGCCCAGCATGGCGTTGCGGTGGGGAAAGCGCCCGAAGCGCCTGATGATGTCGCGGTGGCGCGTCGCCTGATCGAGGCTGAACCGTGCCTGCATCCGCATGCCGTTCGTCGCTCTGACCGCTTCCTGTGCGGCCAGGAGGACCGCATAATCCTGATCCGCCTCGTCCTCGTGGTGGACGAAGGGCAGCCCGAGCATGAAGCGCT
The DNA here is from genome assembly GCA_964425245.1 of uncultured Devosia sp. GTDB lineage: Bacteria > Pseudomonadota > Alphaproteobacteria > Rhizobiales > Devosiaceae > Devosia_A. The sequence goes on along the minus strand of CAYRNE010000118.1, from coordinate 6,752 downwards.
CGGCAGCGGTGAACCGCTCCCAGCCATCCGCGACGAGCTGGCGTGCGAGTTTGCGCGCCAGATGGTCGTAGGAGAAGGCTTCGCCGGAACTGCGGAAGAGGTTCCGCGGGAACTGGTCGAAGAGCACGATCAGGGAAACGCCCTGCTGCCGCGTCAGCTCGGCGATCCGCCAGGAGGCCGCGGCCGCGGGCTTGAGCAGGTGGCCGAACCCTTCACGCACCTGTCGGTCCGTTTCGTCGTTGCGTGTCATCCAGAATGCGACCCGCTCGGCGACCGGTTCCGCGACGGCGGGCTCGCCGAACCAGAATCTATAGACCGCATCGAGGTCTGCTGCGCCGACCACCGTGGGCCTCTCGGCCAGCGCTGTCAGGCCATCCATTTGACGACTCCCGCAGCGGCGACGGCGACTGTCCAGATTGCGGCGCATGTGAGCATCACCCAGCGCAGGGGTATCGTCACTTCGACCGGCACGCGCGGACGCGGCGCACCCGTCTCCAGGGCAAGCGCCTGCTCGGCGTACCAGGGATCGCTGTAATACTGGTGTGGAAACATCGGACACTCCCTTCCGGGCCGGGCACCACCCGGCGCTGCGGAGGACTTTGCCAAAGGCGGCAGCGCGGGTATTGAACGGCCTCCGAATTGTTTCCGAATTTGGCCCGAAGCGGGGAACGGGAATGGCGGAAGACCGGATCGTCTTTGGCCCATTCGAGATCGACAGGGCTGCCCAGATCGTCCTGCGCGGCGGTGAGCCGCTGCCCATCGGCCAGCGCGGCGTCCGGCTGCTCCAGACGTTGCTCGGAAGGACGGGCGACGTGGTGACGAAGCAAGAATTGATGGATGCCGCCTGGGGCGGCGCCGCCGTCGAGGAAAGCAATCTTTCGGTCCAGATCGCGGCGCTGCGCAAGGCGCTGGGCACCACGGACGGCGGCGGCGACTGGATCGTCACGGTTCCGCGCGTCGGCTACCGGTTTGCCGGTCCCGCCGCGCCGGCGCCGGTCAGCCCGCCGTCCGCGGATTCCATCGCTGTGCTGCCCTTCATCAATCTCAGCGCCGACCCCGATCAGAGCTTTTTCGCCGACGGGCTCGCCGAGGAGATCATCACGGCGCTCGGCCGCATTCCCGGCCTGCTGGTAATTGCCCGCAATTCAAGCTTTGCCTATCGCGGCGACGGTATCGACGTAAGGAAGGTCGGGGGCGAGCTGGATGTCCGTTACGTGCTCACGGGCAGCGTGCGGCGGGGAAGCGATCGGCTGCGGGTGAGCGTCCAACTCGCGGATGCCGCGAACGGCGCCCAGGTCTGGGCGGAGAGCTATGACCGGCAGGTCGCGGACATCTTCGCGATCCAGGACGATATCACCGAGCGGGTGATCGGCGCGCTGACGGGACGGTTCGGATCGAAGGACAGGGAGGCGGTTCCGGGCGCCCGCGATGTGGAAACCCTCGATCTGTTCCTGCGCGGCCGCGGTCTCATGTCGAACCCGAGGATCGACCGTGAGCTGAACCGGCAGGGGATAGCGCTCCTTCGCGAAGCGCTGAAGCGTTCCCCCGGCTACGTCGATCCGCGGGTCAACCTCATCGTCGGCCTCGTCACCGAGCTGTCGAACCGCTGGACGGATGACAGGGAGGGAACGCTGGGCGAAGCACGGCGCATCGCCGAGGAGGGCGTCCGGCTCGATCCGCGGCACGCCGACATGAGGGCGGCGAGCGCGCTCGTCGCCATGCTCGAAAAGGACCACCAGGTGCTGGGAGAGCAAAGCCGCATCGCTGCCGCACTCAATCCGCTGGGCAGCTTCGTCAACATCATCCGCGGCGGCTTCCTGGTAAACGACGGTCAGCCTCGCGCCGCGATCCCGTGTTACGAGCAGGCCATTCGCGGCGACCCGGGCATGACGCACCTCTACATGCACCATCTGGGCACCGCCTATTTCTTCGCGGAAGCATACGAGACGGCGGCGGCGCTCTTTCGTTCGCGCATCGTCCTCTCGCCCCAGACGGACATGTCGCGCGCGTATCTGTGCGCCGCCCTCGGGCATCTTGGCCGTCGCGAGGAGGCGCACCGGGTCTGGGCCGACCTCATGGAGGTCAACCCCGACTACTCTCTCGCGGATCGCCTCTCGATGTGGCGGTACCGCGACCCCGCCTACCCCGAGCGCATGCTCGAGGGCCTGCGAAAGGCCGGTCTGCCTGCCCGATCCGAAGACGAGTGTTGACCTCAGGGCCGGTTTCAGCCAAATGAGCCTTGCCGCGCCCTTCGTCTAGCGGTCAGGACACAGCCCTCTCACGGCTGGAACAGGGGTTCGATTCCCCTAGGGCGCGCCATTTCCCCCACGAACGACGAACCAGGCGCCCCGCGCCGGCGCGAGGTGCGAGGTCGCTACTGCCCTGTGTTGCTGCCGCCGGTCGCTGCCGCCTTCTCCTCGTCCCACCACCAGATGATGGGGAAGCCGGTAGAGTATTCCGGCAGCGGGTCGGGGTGGCCAAAGCGGTTCCAGCGGGCCAGGCGGGTCGCGAGCAGCGTGTAGCTCGGCACGACGAAGTGATGCGCGAGCAGCACCCGGTCGAGCGCCCGGGTGGCCGCCTCCAACGTCTCGCGGTCATCCGCGAAGATGACCTTGTCGATAAGCGCGTCGATCCCCGGATCGGTGATGCCGAGGTAGTTCTGCGAACCCTCCTCCGCTGCAGCCCCCGAGCTCCAGAAGAACCGCTGCTCGTTGCCGGGGTTGAGCGATTGGCCCCAGGCCACGTAGGCGACGTCGAAATCGAAGCTGCGCATCCGCTGGATGTACTGTGGCGAATCGACGGTCCGTATCCGGGCGTCGATGCCGACCGTCTGCATGTTGCGCTGGAAGGCGATGGCCTGGGGCTCCTGGGTGGGGCCGGACAGCAGGATTTCGAACGAGAGCTGCTGGCCGCTGGCGTCGACGAGCCGATTGCCGTCGAGCCGGTAACCCGCTTCCTCGAAGAGCTGGAGCGCCGTGCGCATGTTGGCGCGCAGCGTTTGCGGGTCGCCTGCCGTCGGGTTCACGTAGGGCTCGGTGAAGACCCGTTCCGGCACGAGGTCGCGGACCGATTCCAGGATCTCGAGTTCCTCGCCCTGCGGCAGTCCGGTGGCGCGAAGCTCCTCCGGGGCACCGAAGAAGAAGGAATCGATGCGCTCGTACTGCCCGTAAAACAGCGTCCGGTTCATCTCCTCGAAATCGTAGAGGTAGTTCATCGCCTCGCGCAGCTTGGGGTTCTGGAACATGGGCTTGCGAAGGTTGAATCCCCAGCCCACCATGACGCCGCGATCGCGATAATCGTTCGGGAAATTCTCGAGGATCACCTTGCCCTCGTCGACCGCGGGAAAATCGTAGGCGGTGGCCCAGCGCGACGCACGGTTCTCAATGCGATAGTCGATCTGGTCGCCCTTGAACGCCTCGAACATCACCTCCTGGTCGAGATAATACTCGTAGCGGATCTGCCTGAGGTTGTTGTGACCGACCTGTGTGGGATGGTCGACGCCCCAATAGTCCGGGACCAGCTCGTAGGTGATGTTGCGCCCGGCGTTGAAGCTCGCGATCCGGTAGGGCCCGGAGCCGAGCGGCGGCTCCAGCGTCGGCTTGCCGATGTCGCGCTGATTGCCCTCGGCATCCGTGCCTTCCCACCAATGGCGGGGATAGACCGAGAGCTGCCCCATGATCTTGGGCAGTTCGAGATTGCCGGTCGTATCGAAGGTGAAGGTCACCTCGCCGGGCGCGGTTTCCTCGGCGCTCAGGACATTGGCGTAATACTGCGCGACGTTGGGGTTGATCTCCTTGGCCTTGTTGAAGGACCAGATGACGTCGTCGACCGTAACCGGCTCGCCGTCATGCCACCTGGCGTCCGGATTCATGCGGAAGGTCACGGACGAGACGTCCTCGGGATAGGAGACCGCTTCGGCCAAGAGACCGTAGTCTGTCAGTATTTCATCGTACGAAGGCGTGAACAGCGTCTCGTAGATGAGCCCGAGGCCGACCGCCGGTTCGCCCTGCGGCAGGATGGGGTTGAACGTGTCGAAACCGCCCATCTCGGCATCCCGCAGGATGCCGGCCTTGGGCGCATCCGGATTCACGTAGTCGAAGTGCTCGAAGTCGGCCGGATACTTCACCTCGTCGAGATAGGAGAGGTAGTGTTGCCACTGCTTCTCCTGGCCGATGGCCGGCCACGCAACCGTGAGCAATGCCGCCAATGCCAGTCCCGCGGTGCCGATGGTCCTCATGCTCGCCTCGCTTTTCGCCTTTGCCGATACCTCATCAACGGGGCACGGGCAGCCTCGGGCTCATTCATGACGAAATTATCACGCCGGGCAAGGCGGCGCAGCGGCAGGCGCGTGCCGCGCGACGATCAGAGGGCCGGAAAATCCCGCTGTGGCGCCGGTTTACCTTCGGCCGTGCGCGGAACGCGCGGCGGCAGCCGCGTCAGGCCCCGCTTTCGGTCACGATCACCCGGAGCGGCTGAACAAACGTGCCACGGGTACGGCTGGTGATCAGGAGCCGTCCGTTCTCGATGGCGAAGATCGCCTCCGCAATGCCGGCAATCCTGACCTGGGCGGCCCCGGAGGTGGCAAGCGCGTTCCTGATGGCCGGCCCGTACTTGATGACCTGGTCGGGTTCCAGGCCGGCCCGCAGCATGCCCTCGGCAAGATCGTAGGCGGACACCTCGGCGGACTCCGTTCCCGTCATCGGGGTAACGGCCTGATTGGCCAGCACGATGCTCTGGTCGGTCGTCGCGCAACCCGCCAGAAGCAGGACCAGCGCAACGGCGGTGGCTCGTTTCCGGATAAGGCCGCGCTTCATTTCATTGATCTTCCAGCAACAATGCACCCAGCGCAGCCTTCAGCTCCTCGCGATACGCCTCGTCATCGCTGACTGATATCTGCGGGATATCAGGCCTGCCGGTCTCGAAGCTCGCATCGCCCTCCTCGACGATGGTCGCGGTCACGAACACGGCCACCTGCCGGGCCTGATGATTCAGATGCTCAGTCCGAAACGCTCTTCCCAGAATCGGTATCGACTGCATCCCGGGCGTGCCGGTATCGCCCAGCTGGGACCGGGTGTCGACGAGCCCGGCCACCGCGGCAGTTCCACCGCTTTCGAGCCTGACGACGCCGTGGGTGGTTCGGCGGCTGACCACCGGCAGGTTCTGTTCGCCGCGCGAGACGACGTCGCTGACTTCGATCTGCATGTTCAATGTGAGTTCGTCGTCTCGGCCGATCTGCGGCGTGATCTTGAGGATCGTACCGGTCTCGATTTTTTCGAGTTCTGCCCGGAGCACGTTGCTGCCGCCGTTGTCGGCAACGATCTGGAAATATTCTTCCGTCGTCACGCGTATCTCGGATTCCTTACCGTCCTGGGCAAGAACCTGAGGATTGGCGATGACGGTCGCTTCGCCGTTCTGGCTCAAGAGGTTGAGCCGCATGGCCAGCGCGTCGGTGAAATCGCGTGTCGGCGTGTAACCGATCCGGAGTTCCCAAGGGAAGTTCACGACGTCGCCGACGACGGTTCCCGCCGACAGCGTCGGCCATCTCCACTCGCCGCCGAAATCGAGAAGGTCGGCGCGTTCGAGGACGACGACGCGTGCATGAAGCATGACATGCCGGCGCGGAACGTCGATCGCCTGGATGTCCCCCAGTATCCGCTGCAGCAGCACCTCCGGTGCGCTCACCGCGAGCGCGTTGGTCTCCGGATCGGCGCGCACGTATTCCTGAACGGTCGCCGGAAGCAGGGCGAGCGCGCTCGTTGCCGACGCATAGTTGAGCTTCACGAGGTAGGTGCGGTGCACGTCCGGGATGTTGAAGCTGCCGGCCCGGCGCGGAACGTCCAGTTCGGCAATGTGACGCATGACATCGTCGCGGGCACCCGGCGGCGCCGAAACTGCGACGGTGTTTCGCTCGGCATCGATCCGCACGTAGCGCTGCAGAGACGGTGGCAGCATGTCACGCAGGGTGCCCGCCTTGACATAGACAAGGGGAACGAAGTCGCTGTCCTTTGCCACAGGAACGTCGATCGTCGCGAGATCGGAAAGGATCCGTACCATCAACTCCTCAGGGGCCGTGACCGCAAGAGTGTTCGCGGCATCGTCGACCCGGATGTAGTTCTGCAGGCTTGGAGTGAGAAGGCTCCGGGCAACTGAGGCCTCCAGGTGGCGGACCTCGAGCAGCCTTGTCTCGGAGAGGCGGGTGAACGGCGGGGACTCCTGGTCCGGGGAGTATACGAGATAGTAGTCGGGCTCCTTTCGAACCAGGTAGCCAGTGCCCGCCAGAACGAGTTCCAGCGCCTTCTCGACGGTCACCTCCTGCAGCCCGACCGTAACAACGCCAGCGACGCTGGGATCAGGGATGATGTTGATGCCGGACTGGGCAGAAATATCGTCCAGCGCCTGGCGGAGGTCCGTTTCAACAAAGACGTTGCTGATCAGTGACTCCTGCGCACTTGCCGCGTGGCAGGCGGCAAATGCGACGACCATGAGCGCTGCCGTCAGAAGGTGTCTCGGTTTCATCGCTCTTCTGCCCCCGGAGGGTGTCCCCCCTCCTCCTAAGTGTTGTCCGCCACCACTGTGATAAGGATCGTGCCGGCGTAGTCGCCCGGCTTTGCCTTCCTTCCATCGCTCGTAAAGTCTCTGCGGGAGACGATGTAGACGACCCCGTGCGCATCGCCGCCGCGATGCAACATGTTGGTCGTCAGGAGCGGAGTTCCGGCGCCGTTGACGCCGGGCAGCTTGGCCCATTTCGACCA
>CAYRNE010000117.1:0-7919 GCA_964425245.1 uncultured Devosia sp. | reverse complement strand
GAAGATAAGCGATACCGTCATCTTGGCTCCGGGCTTGCTGCGGTTATCGCGGCGCGCGCTTGGCGAGGATGCGCTGCAGCGTGCGGCGATGCATGTTCAGCCGCCGTGCCGTCTCCGAGACGTTACGGTCGCACAGCTCATAGACGCGCTGGATATGCTCCCAGCGCACGCGATCTGCCGACATGGGGTTCTCGGGCGGCGCGGGCGGCGATTCGCCGGTCGCCAGCAGGGCATTGATGACGTCGTCGGCGTCGGCCGGCTTGCTCAGGTAGTCGACGGCCCCGAGCTTCACCGCCGTGACCGCCGTCGCAATGTTGCCGTATCCGGTGAGGACGACGGCCCGGGCATCGCCGCGCTTGCGATGAAGAGCAGCGACCACGTCGAGCCCGTTGCCGTCTTCGAGCCTGAGGTCGACGACGGCGAAGGCCGGTGGGGACTGGTCAACGGCTGCCAGCCCGCCCGCCACGGAGTCGGCGATGCGTACATCGAAGCCCCGCTTCTGCATGGCGCGCTCGAGCCGTGTCAGGAAGGCTTTGTCGTCATCGACGAGGAGGAGGCTGCGGTCGGCCGCCAGCAGTTCTTCGACTGTGCTCATTTGTCGCCCCATGTAAGGCCTCGCACCGGAAAAATCAAAGCGGACCGGCTTTCCCCGCTTCGATCGCGGCGCGCGGCCAGATGACATGCACGCGCGCATGGCCCTCCGACTGAGCGTTCTCGAAGCGCAGGCGGGCACCGGTGCGCTCGAGCAGGGTCTTGGCGATGAAGATGCCGAGCCCAAGCCCGCCGGCTCCTTCCGCCTCGCCACGACCGCGCGTCGTGAGATAGGGCTCGCCCAGGCGCGTCAGCAGGTCTGCGGGAAATCCCGGGCCGTCGTCGCGGATCGTCACCTCGATCCGCGTCTTGTCCCACCTGGTTTCGATCGCGACTGCGCTCCGCGCAAAATGGGCTGCGTTTTCGATGAGATTGCCGAGGCCATAGAGCAGGCCGACGCTCCGCCGAATCATCGGCTCCTCGCCCTCCGAACCCCGGGCAATGCCGATGCTCTTGCCCGGCGTAGGATGCGAGGTCACGACTTCCGCGACCAGTTCCCCGAGCGGGACGGTTTGAAAGGGGTCGCCGCCGTCTGCCCCGAGGTTTCGGAGCTTGGCGAGAATCTCCCGGCAGCGTGTCGACTGGGAAATGATGAGCTCGACGTCGTCGCGCAGAGGGCCCGGCGGCAGCTCGCCCAGCATTTCCTTGGCCGCTAGCGCGATGGTCGAAAGCGGCGTTCCAAGCTCGTGCGCGGCCGCCGCCGCGAGCCCGTCGAGCGCGCTCAGCTGCTCGCGCCGGGAGAGCGCCAGCTCCGTCGCGGCGAGGGCGTCGGCAAGCTGCCGCGCCTCGTGCGCGACGCGGTTGGTATAGGCCGCAATGAAGACCACGCCGCAGACGAGACTGACCCAGATGCCAATGACATAGACCCTGTCGAAGACGATCCGGCTGCCCGGATCCCACGGCAACGGCAAGTGCCAGACGCCGGCTACCGACGCGATCGCGATGACCAGCGAAGCGAGAATGAAGGTCGAGCGCTGGGGCAGCGTCGTCGCCGAGACGGAAACCGGCGCCAGCAGCAGCAGCGAGAACGGATTATGCAGCCCACCGGTCAGCGCCAGCAGACCGCCGAGTTGCAGGCAATCGTAAGCGAGTTGGCTCGTCGCGAGTGCGACCGAGGGGCGGTGCGCGGCGCCGTACCGGAAGACCAGCGTGAGGTTAAGCAGCACCGAGAGCGCGATGAGCCCGAGACACTCGACCAGCGGCAAGGGAAACCCCAGGCCGAATTCGACCACGAGGACACCGACCGTCTGGCCGCCGACGGCGAGCCAGCGCAGGCCGACGAGCGTTCCGAGCCGGAGCGGTCGCCACCCGGCGAGCATCGCCCGCGCCTGACCGGCCAGTGCCATAGAAAATCCTTTCCAACAAAGCGGCGGGCAAGCCTGCATGGGCACTCCGCCAGCCCATTTCAAGAGCAAAAAACCGTGAAGCGGCGGATTGATCCCATGCAGCGCCGAACCACATCCGACCTGTTCGTGACTGGGAGTACAAATCGATGAGCACTGCGATCATCAAACCGCAATGGGGCCCGCTGACCATCGCCCTGATGGTTCTGGGCTTCATCGTCTGGTGGCCTCTCGGCCTCGCCATCCTCGCCTATATCCTGTGGGGCGAGATGTTCGGCGGGTCGGCCGAGAAAGCACAGAACTTCGTCAACAGGTCCAGGGCCTGGGCGGAGAACTGTGGGCCGCGCTATCCCCGCCATCATGGCGGCTGGCGGCATTCGAGCGGCAACGCCGCGTTCGACGACTATCGCGACGAGCAGATGAAGCGGCTCGACGAGGAGCGCAAGCGCCTCGACGAGGAAGTCAAAGCCTTCCACGAGTACATGGCCAACCTGCGCAAGGCCAAGGATCGTGAGGAGTTCGACCGCTTCATGCGCGAGCGCAACGGCAATCGCCCGCATTACGGCGAATAACCCGCGATTTCCGGCGGCAACCAACGTTGCAATCTGGGCGCCCCTGCGGGGCGCTCTTTTTTTGCGCGGCGGGATATTGGCGAGTCGGTGAGGCTCCCGTAGATTCGGGCGACGGATCGCAGGCGGCCGCCACAATGATCTCACTGATCCAGAAGAAGAAGTGGCCCACGGCCACCGAGGCCATGATCGACGGCAAGCTCGTCATGGTCGCGGTACGCGTCAGCGCGCGTTCCACGAACTATCGCCTGTCGGTGCCCCATGCCGGCGGCCCGGTGCTGACCGTCCCGCGCTACGGCAATTGGCGCGATGCGGAGCGCTTCCTCAACCAGCAGCTCAACTGGCTGGCGGCGCGCCTCAAGCGGGCGGCGCGGCCCGTCACCTTCCGGGCAGGCGTGCGCATCCCGTTGCGCGGCGTCGAACACCGGATCGTCGCCACCGGATCAAGCCGCGGACTCGTCGAAGCCTACGAGCAGGACGGCGAGGCGGTACTCGCGGTGCCGGGCGAGCCCTCCCACCGGGCAAGACGGCTGACCGACTGGCTCAAGACCGAAGCGCAGAAGGACCTCAACCGCCGCGTCGCGGTGCACGCGAAGCGGCTCGGCGTCGAGGTCAAGGGAATTTCGATGCGCAGCCAGTCGACCCGCTGGGGCTCGTGCTCGACGACGGGACGGCTCAGCTTCAACTGGCGGCTGGTGATGGCGCCGCCCTTCGTCCTCGATTACGTCGCCGCGCACGAGGTGGCGCACCTCGTCGAGATGAACCACTCCGAGGCGTTCTGGGCGACAGTCGAGAAGACGCTCCCCAACATGGAGCGCGGCCGCGCCTGGCTGAGAGCGCACGGGCGCCAGCTCATGGTCTACGGCATCGATTCGGAAGGCTGAGCGTCAGCCGCCGAAGATATCGTTCAGGAGGTCGGTGAGCGTCCGCGCGGGCGGCGCCGGCTGCTCCATCGGCTGCAGGTTCGGATCCAGCATTTCGGGCGGCTGGCTGAAGGCACCCGGGAGTTCGGCGACCGCGTAGCCCTCATGGGCCTTGCTCATGAACTCGCTCCAGATCTCGACCGGAACGTTGCCGCCGGACAACGAGGTTGCGGTATCGTCGTCGTTGCCGAGCCAGATGCCGGTCACCATGCGCGCGGTATAGCCGATGAAGAGCGCATCGCGCGCCTTCTGGCTCGTGCCGGTCTTGCCTGCCATCGGCCAGCCGTTGAGCTGGGCGCGCTTGCCGGTGCCGATCTCGACCGCGGTCTGCAGCATGTCGTTCATTTCCGCGACCACGAAGGGATCGATCACGGCGCCCGGGTTGGCCGGGATCGCGTCGTAGAGCGTCTCGCCGTCGGCGGTTTCGATGCGCGTGATGACGTTGGGGATCACGCCGAAGCCGCCATTGGCAAACGGCGCATAGGCGCCCGTCAGCTCCAGCAGCGACACTTCCGAGGTTCCGAGCGCGATCGAGGGGACGGCCAGCATCGGCGAGGAGATGCCGAGCCGTGTCGCCGCCTCGACGACCTTCTCCGGTCCCACGTCTATGGCGAGCCGCCCGGAAATCGTATTGAGCGAATAGGCCAGCCCTTCGCGCAGGGTAACAGGCCCGCGATACTCGCCGTTGGCATTCGCGGGACTCCATCCCTCGAAGGTGAACGGCGCATCGTCGGCGACGGTATCGGGCGTGTATCCCTTCTCCATCGCGGCAAGATAGACGAAGGGCTTGAAGGCGGAGCCGGGCTGCCGGCGCGAGGTCACCGCGCGGTTGAACTGACTCTGTGCGTAATCGACACCGCCGACGAGCGCGCGCACCGTGCCGTCGACGTCCATTGCGACCAGCGCGCCCTGCGTGAAGCCGCGCTCTTCGCCGTACTTGGCGACCGCCTCCTTGACCACGAACTCGGCATGTTTCTGGAGATCCCAGTCGATCGTCGTATAGACGACGACGTCCTCGTCGACGTCGCCGATATAGGCCTGCATCAGACTCTCGACCCAGTCGGCGACGTAGGACTCGGCCCCTGTGACCTTGGTCCTTATGGTCTGGTTGGGGTCGATGGTCGCGGCCTGCGCTTCGGCGGGCGAGATGTAGCCTTCCTTCGCCATCGCGTTGAGAACGAGCTGCTGGCGCGCCTTGACCGCCTCGGGATTGGACCTGGGGTTGAGCCGCGAGGGTGCCTGCAGCGAGCCCGCGAGGATCGCCGCCTCGCCGAGCGACAGATTGCGGGCCGATTTGCCGAAGTAGGTCTGTGCCGCGGCTTCTATGCCGAAGGAGTTGTGGCCGAAGAACATGCGGTTGAGATAGAGTTCGAGGATCTCGTCCTTGGTGTAGTTCTGCTCGAGCCAGATCGCGAGCACCGCTTCCTGCGCCTTGCGCTGCAGCGTCTGGTCGGGTGTCAGGAACAGGTTCTTGGCGAGCTGCTGGGTGATGGTCGACGCGCCGCGCGTCACTTCGCCCGCCTGCAGACTTTCGAGCGCCACCGATGCCAGACCGACGAGATCGATGCCGAAGTGGTCGTAGAAGCGCCGGTCCTCGATGGCGATGACGGCGGCCGGCACGTAATAGGGCAGTTCGCGCAGCGAGACGGCTTCGCCGCCGGTCTTGCCTCGATTGCTGAGCAGCTGGCCGTTGGCGGCGACGATGCGGATATTGGCCGGCCGTTCCGGTACCGCCCAGGTGTCCGACGACGGCATCTGGACGACGAAGTAGACGACGACACCGGCGACGGCGATGCCGCCCCAGATGGCGAGGACGAAGCACCAGTAGAAGAGCCCGCCGACGATCCGGCCGAGGGTCAGCGGCCGCTTCTCGCGCCGGCCGCGGGCCCGCTTGGTCCGGGCCTTCCCGGGCCGGCCGCGGACAGCCGGCTCGTCTTCGACATAGACGCTGTCGAAGGAGCCGAGCTGCGGTTCGACACGCGCACCGCGAGGCAGCTTCTTCGCCGGCTTGGACCGGCCCCGGGCCTTACGGGGCGCCGCCCCGACCCGATCGTCCGGCGAAACGTGGAAATCCATGAACAGGGCCCCGGCGTTCTTCTTGCGCATCCGACATCCGTCCGGTTCCACACGGGGGACCTGCCGAACGCCCGAAGACGATCCGACACGCCGCGGGCGCTGCCCCCAAGCCCGGCACATGCCCGCGCGGTCCCTTTGGGCTATCGAAGCTAAATGTGGCCGGTTTATGTGGGCTTAAGCAACGGTGCCCCAGTCTGTTGCAGCGAATCCACAAGGCGAACCTTGCTGCGCCGCCGTCTTGACATCGATCAAGTCAGAGGGCCCTGCCGCTGCGAGAAGAACCAGGGAAGGCATTGGCGAAAGGACCGGCGGCAGCGGCCGGCCGCCCGCGCCACGCACATGCAGGAATGACCGACATGACCGACAAGATCCGGCAGCCCGTGCCGCGCGGAATCGCGCGCACCGGTCCGGCGATCCTTTCCTACGGCTTCCGGCCGTTCTTCCTTGCCGCGGGCATGGAGGCCATCCTCGCGATGGGATTGTGGATCGCGGCCCTGAGCGGGGCGGTTGCGGTCGGCGGGTCGCCCGGGCCGCTGGCCTGGCACGCGCACGAGATGCTGTTCGGCTATGCAACGGCGGCACTTGCCGGATTCCTGCTCACCGCCGTACCCAACTGGACCGGGCGACTGCCGGTCTCCGGCCTGCCGCTGCTCGCGCTTTTCCTGCTCTGGCTTGCGGGACGGATCGTCATGGCGGCGCCCGATCTGCTCGGCGTGCCGGTCTCGGCCGCGGTGGACGCGGCGTTCCTACCGGCCCTCGCATTCGTTGCGGGGCGGGAGGTGATTGCGGGGCGGAACTGGCGCAATCTCAAAGTGGTGCTCGGCCTCGCCGCTTTGTTCGTGGCAAACGGCGCGTTCCACGTCTCGATGGCAACCGGCTTCGACCCCGGTTACGCGATCCGCGGCGCCGTCTCGGTCTACGCGATGCTGATCGCGCTGGTCGGCGGCCGGATCGTCCCGAGCTTCACGCGCAACGTCATCGCCCGGAGCGGCGGCACGCGCCTTCCGGCGCCCTTCGACCGGTTCGACAGGCTGGCGGTCGCGGCGCTCGCCGTCGCCTTGGCCGCGTGGGTCGCGTTTCCCGCCGAATGGCCGACCGCGGTTCTCGCCGCCGCCGCGGCTCTCATCCAGGCCGTACGCCTCGCCCGCTGGCAGGGCGGCCAGGTGCTGCACGAGCCGCTGCTCGCGATGCTCCATGCCGGCTACGCCTTCCTGCCCCTCGGCCTTGCCGCCGTCGCGGCTGCGGCGCTCGGATGGCTTTCGGCCGCCTCGGCGCTGCACGTCCTTACGGTAGGCGCCATCGGCGGCATGACGCTGGCGGTCATGACCCGCGCGAGCCTCGGCCATACCGGCCGGCAGACGACCGCCTCAAAGGTGACGGCCATCTCTTACCTCGCGCTGCTGGTGGCGGCGGTCACGCGCCCCTTCGCCGAACTGCTCCCGCAGCACTATCACCTCCTGCTCGAGGTGAGCGGCACCGCATGGCTCCTCGCCTTCGCGCTGTTCCTGCTCGAGTACGGGCCGATGCTGCTCTCGCCGCGCGCCGAAGCCCGCGCCAAGCCGCGCGGGCGTCCGGCCTAGATATCGAGGTTGGCGACGCTCAGCGCGTTATCCTGGATGAAATCGCGACGCGGCTCGACGAGATCGCCCATCAGCTGGGTAAAGATCAGGTCGGCGTCGGAGCCTTCCTTGATCTCTACCTTGAGGAGCGTGCGCGCGTTGGGGTCGAGCGTCGTCTCCCAGAGCTGTTCCGGGTTCATTTCGCCGAGACCCTTGTAGCGCTGGAGCGTCAGCCCCTTGCGCCCGACCGCCGTGACCGCCTCGAACAGCGAGGCCGGCCCGAAGACGTCGAAGCTCTGGTCCTTGCGGGCGAGCTTGCCGACGCCGCGATAGAGGTCCTCGAGACGCTCGACGGTCGCGCGGATCTTCCGCGCGTCGGCGCTGGCGAGGAGTTGCGCGTCGATATGGTGGGTCTCGGCGACCCCGCGCACGGTGCGGGTGAAGGTCAGCCCGCCCTCGCCGTCGGGTCTGCCCTGCCAGCCGCGCTCGACGTCCTCGGCGATGCGGTCGAGCCGGTTGGCGACGCGGGCGGCCAATGCCTCCGCCTGCGCCGGATCGGCGAGCGCCTCGGCGTTGAGGCCGCCGACGATCGCCGCCTGCTCGACGATCTGCCGGTTGTAGCGCGTATTGAGACCCTCGATCGCATGAACGATCTCGCGGGCCTGCCGCACGATCGCGTGAAGGTCGGTCCCGGCATGCGTGACGCCGGCGCCGGTCGTGAACGTCGCGTCCTCGGTGCCGGCATCGATGAGATAGTCCTCGAGCGCCCGCTCGTCCTTGAGGTACTGCTCGGACGAGCCCCGCTTGACCTTATAGAGCGGCGGCTGCGCGATATAGACGTGGCCGCGCTCGATGAGC
>CAYRNE010000116.1:0-7929 GCA_964425245.1 uncultured Devosia sp. | reverse complement strand
GAAGAACTTCTGCAGCACCACGACCACGAATTCCATCGGCGTGTAGTCGTCGTTGAGGAGAAGCACCCGGTAGAGGCTCGGCCGCTTCGTCTTCGGTTTGGTCTTCGTGATCGTCGCCGTGTCGTGCTTGCCACCGTCACCGCGGCCGGCGCCCCCCTCATCAGGGCCGGCCCACGCGATGCCGGTGCCGCGAGGATAGGACGCCGCAGCCCCGCGAGAGGCAGTCACGACATCCAGTTCCCGAGCGAGACGAAGCAGCATGGCAGACGCATTATGTAGTCAAAACCAGCCACCTGTTAAGTGGCCAGGGGTCAAACTTTCGCGGGCCTAGCCAGGTTGCTAGGGCCGGAGCGGCCGCAATGCCGGAAGAGGTCGACGGCGGCGCGAATGAGGCATTCTGCCGCCATCTTCAGCCACGCCCAGAATGTGTCGCATTTTACGGAATGGTAAGGCGCCCCGGCCTAATCTCGCCAGTCTGGCGAGGCCCGCGGCCGGTTTGGGGACGGCCGACGGACCCGCACTAGGAGTGGCGTACGGACGCTTCGCGTCCGAGAGTATCTGGAGTATGGGGTGTTTTCCCAAAGGGTCCTTTCATTTTCGCGCGCGGCCCTGGCGCGCGTTGTCGTTGCCGTCGTACTTTCCCTGTCCCTTGTCGTCGCGACCGTAACGGCCGCCGACGCGGCCTCCGTACCGCGCAAGTATGCGGGCATCGTGGTCGACGCCAAGACGGGCAAGGTTCTTTACGAGAACGCCGCCGATGCGGCCCGCTACCCCGCCTCCGTCACCAAGGTGATGACCCTCTACATCCTGTTCCAGGAGCTTTCCGCCGGGAACATCCGCCTGAGCGACAAGATGGTGGTCAGCAAGCATGCCGCCGCCGCCGTTCCCACCAAGCTCGGCCTCAAGGCCGGTTCCAAGATTTCGGTCGAGGACGCGATCAAGGCGCTGGTGACGCTCTCCGCCAACGACATCGCCCGCGTCATCGCCGAGCACATTTCGGGCACCGAGTCCAAGTTCGCAGAGCGGATGACCGCGACGGCGAAGGCCCTGGGGATGAACCGGACGACCTACCGCAACGCGTCCGGCCTTCCCGACAGCAAGCAGATCACGACAGTCCGCGACCAGTCGATCCTCGCGATTGCGATCTACCAGCACTTTCCCAAGTTCTACGAGTACTTCCAGACCCGCAGCTTCAAGTACGGCAAGCGCACCTACGGCAACCATAACCGCCTGCTCGGCGAGCGTGGCGTCGACGGTATCAAGACCGGCTACACCCGCGCTTCCGGCTTCAATCTGATGACGGCGGCTCGCCCCGAAAACCGGCACATCGTCGTCATCGCGTTCGGCTTCGACAGCAGCGGTGCCCGCGACGCCAAGGTGCGCGAGCTGGTCAAGAAGTACGTCACGAAGGGCCGCAACGGCGGCTACCTCGACGTGGCTACGATCCCGCTGCCAGGACGGCGGGGTGCAACGGTTCAGATGGCGACGGCCGAGCCGGTCACGCCGATGCCCTACCCCGCCTTCCGTCTCGCGGCCCTCGCCGAACAGCAGCCAGCGGCGGCGCAGGCGGCTGCCTATGCACCCGATCCTGCGGCAGTCGCTGCCCAACTCGAAAACCCGATCATCGTCTCGAGCGTGCCTCAGCCCGTCCCCGCGGACCGGCCCGTGGACCTCGGCATTCAGCCTGCGGTGCAGGCTGCCAATGCGATCGCCAGCCCGACGGCGGTCATGCCGGAGGACCGTCCCCTCGACGTGATCGGCGCCTGGCTCAGCGAAACCTTCTCGCTTGGCGCTGCGCCGGCTCCCCTCGGCCAGACCGCGCCTTCGGCGCCGCTCCTTCCGCCGGTCGGCATCGGCGAAGAAGGCCAGGCCATCGACCTCATGACGAGCGGCAGCGTCGCCGCGGTGCAGCCTGCGCCGGTCGTTTTCCAGGAACAGCCGGCGCCCCTCGCAACCGCAACGGCCGAAATACAGCCTCCGGCATCCCGCGGCTGGGTGGTGCAGATCGGTGCTGCGCCGTCCGAAAGCGGCGCTGCAGGGCTGCTCCGGTCGGCGGCAGGGTCGATTTCCGGCCTTTCGTCCTTCGAGCCCTATGTCGAACGGTTCGAGAAGAACGGCCAGGTGTTCTTCCGCGCCCGCTTCGCCGGCTTCGGCGACCGCGATGCGGCGACGGCCATGTGCAACGAACTCAAGAAAGCAAAGTTGAGCTGCCTCGCGATGCAAAGCTGACGCATCGCAGAGGCAGCCGATCGGGGAAGCGAATTTGTGGCATTTGGTTTGGAGTAGCCCAAATGAGCGATACGAGCAGTCTCTCACAGCTGGCCCGGTTCATCGGCCAGTCGCCCTTCGCCTCACCTGATCCGGCCGTACGCGAGAACGCGGTCAACGCCGTGACTGCCAGCCTCGCGGTGCCGCAGCGCCGCGGCGTCGGCGATCTGCTCGGCGTCGTTCTCGCCCTCTCGGCGCGGACGAGGCGCATGGTCCTGCCCGCAGTGGGCATCGATCTCGACGTGTTCTCTCCGGACGGAACGCGGGCTGTGCGCCTGTTCCTCCCGAACCGCTGAGCAAGCAGCCCGGCAGCGGCGTTCCCGCGGCGCCGCTGAGTACCGGTCCTCGGTTCGCGAATGCTTCCGTCACAGGGCCGACAGCGCAGGTTCAGGCGCTGCGGCGGAACGGCCGCTCGAAGCGGTCGGCTGCAGCGCTCCAATGCCTGAGCGCTTCGGTGTCGGCGACGACAATGCGATTGCGGCCGCGTGCTTTGGCTTCGTAAAGCGCTGCATCCGCGGCGGCGAGAAGCGCATCGAGGTCGGCACCTGCGAGATTGGTGGCCGCGATGCCGATGCTGAGCGTCGCCGTCACTCTCTCCGCATCGTCCGTTTCGACCACGCCCGCCGCGAAGGCACGACGGATGCGCTCGCCGATGGCAAGGGCCTCGCGGAGTTCAGTGTCCGGCAGCAGGATACAGAACTCCTCGCCGCCCAGGCGGAACAGCCGATCGGCAGGACGCGTCCGGGACTCGGCGATCGCAGCGAACATGGCGAGCACCCGGTCGCCGATCTCGTGTCCGTAGCGGTCGTTGACCGACTTGAAGTGGTCGATGTCGAGAACGAGGACCGCGGTCGCCTGCGGGCCGTGAGCCAGCTGCCGCGCGTTGCGTTCGATCTGGGCGTTTAGGGCACGACGGTTGAGGAGCCCCGTTAGCGGATCGACAAGCGCGATATTGCGCTGCGCCAGCTCCAGCCTCTCCTTTGTCAAGGTGATGAAGAGGACGCCCAGGAAGGCGCCGTGCACGAATACGCCGAGCGCGTACAACGCCATCCACGATGGATCGAGCGGAAGCGCACCGACGGGAAGCGGCGTGACATTCACGAAGGCGACGCGAACGGCCATCAGGATCGCAAAGGAGAGGAGCACAGCGACTGCCGGCCTTCTGGAAGGCAAGTCCTCGGAGCGGCCGCGCCAGAGTTCGAACGCAGCAAGCGCTGCGAAAACCCCCTGCGCGAGCGAGGCAACGACAATCCGGAGCGTCAGGCTTTCGATAAAGCCGGGAATCTGGCAAAGCGCCAGCCACGCGACCGGGGCCGCGACAACGGGTAGCCACTGCGCTGGCCGATGGCCGAAGACGCGTGCCCCCTGCCATACGGCCGCCAGCAACGTGATCCTGGTCGCCCCGCCGAGCGCAGCCACCAGAAGATCGTCGCGCCAGCTGCCGTGCATATAGGGAATGGCCACCAGCCCGCCGAGGGCCAGGGGCAGGCCCCACCAGAGAAGCCACCTCGATCCGCGGTCCCGGTTCCAGAAATAAAGAAGCGCGACGCCGACCAGAAAAATGGCGGCACCGATCGCCGCCAGCAGCGTAAAGCTATCCAGCCGCACGATTCCCGGTATCCTCGCTATAGACCAGCACCTACAGTAACCATCCGACTCTTTCGCGAACCTAAACGGGATTGCCCGTGTATCGGGTCGGCAACGGTTCGCTTCCGCAAGGCGTTGGGTGAGCTATGGAACTTCAAGGCAAATTCGCGCTCGTGACAGGGGCGGGCTCGGGAATCGGCGCGGGCGCGGCAATCCGGCTGGCCGAGGCCGGCGCGGATGTCGCGCTCATCGGGCGGACGGCGGACGAGCTCAGGGAAACCGCGGAGCGCGTCACGGCGCTGGGCCGCAGGGCGCTCGTTCTGGTCGCGGACGTCTCGGAGGAGACTCCGATGCGGCAGGCGTTCGAGCAGATCGCATCGGCCTTCGGCCGCCTCGACTTTACCTTCGCCAATGCCGGGATAAACGGCGTCTGGGCTCCCATCGAGGACCTGACCTACGAGGAGTGGAACAAGACGAACGCCATAAATCTAGGCGGCACGTTCCTCACCCTGCATTTCGCCGTTCCGCTGATGAAGCAGCATGGCGGTTCGATCGTCATCACGTCCTCGATCAACGGCACGCGGACCTTCACCACGGCCGGTGCGTCGGCTTATTCGACCACCAAGGCGGGGCAACTCGCTTTGGGCAAGATGGCGGCGCTGGAGCTCGCGCGGCACCGGATCCGGGTCAACGTCATCTGCCCCGGCGGCATCAAGACCAACATCGGCCAGAACACCTTCAAGCGAAATACCGAGGCGGCGAAGGTGCCGGCGGATTATCCGGAGGGCGCCGTTCCCCTCACCCGCGGCGAACCGGGAACGGTGGAGCAGGTTGCGGACCTCGTGCTCTTTCTGGCCTCGGACCGCTCGAGCCATATCTCGGGTACGCCGATCTGGATCGACGGCGCACAGTCGCTGCTGATCTAGCTGCTCGTCGCCATATGATCGAAACGCACGGGCTCGCCCGCGCTCTGCTGCCAGGCCGCGAGCGCCGCCTGGCGGGCCGCCGCCCGCTCGCTGACCGGCAACTGCAGAGCCTCGGCGAGAGCGCGGTATTCCTGCCGCGCCGAGACATGCGACATCGACGGCAGCCCGCCCAATAGCTCCTCGTTCAACGGATCGAATACGGTCAGCCCGGTCGGGAAAAGCGAGCGGAAGATCACCCGTTCTGCGATGCCCTCCGCAACGCGGCATCCCAGGCGCACGGAGATCTTGTCGAGCGCCGACTGCACCATGCGCATCGAGCGCGAGGACAGCATCGAGATCCGGTTGCGGACCAGAACCCAGTCGATCGTCCGCCCGTCGATCGCCAGACGCTCGGTGCGCGCTCGTTGCACCAGTCTGGCGTAGTGGCTCATCTCACGCGGGTCGCCGGTCACCGGATCGAGATGTGCCATTACATCGAGATCGATGATGCTGTCGTTGAGCGGCGTGACGAGCGTATCGGCGAGCGAATGCGCAAGCCGCGTGAGGTTGGTGTCAAAGCCGGGCGTGTCGACCACGAGGTAATCGGCCTGCCCTTCGATCTCGATAACGGCCTGCCGGAACAGGTCGAACTCGAGCTTCTGGTTCTCCCGGATCGAATCGGATCGCGTCAGCGGCAGGTGATAGTGAGTCGTGTGCGGGAGCTTCAGATCGTGGGCCTGAGCCCAGTTGCGGCGGTTGCGCACGTACTGCGTGAAGGTCTGCTGGCGGCTGTCGACGTCGATCGAGGCAACGCGAAAACCCTGGTACAGCAAGAAGATAGCGAGGTGGAACGCCGTGGTCGACTTGCCCGAGCCGCCCTTCTCGTTGCCGACGACAATGACGTGCGTCCCGCTGCGGTTCATCGATCGCTCCACCCCTTGCGGAACCCCGAAGGAGCCGCCACTCCGGAGTCGGTTCCGCAAATCGCCCGATGCCGGCAAGCATGATCGCATCGCCGATTTGCTTCAAGGGGGCGCATGCTGCGCGATCGATTAACAATGAACGGCGGGGCGGACTTCCTCAAATGAGGCCGAGCCGTGCCAGCTCCTCGGCGATCTCGTGAGCCCCCTCCTCGGCAAAACCGTTGGCGGCAAGATCGGGAGGGGCGTCACGGGGCTCGAGATACCGCCAGCCCTGGAACGGGCCCTTGGGCCGAGGGACCGTTCGCACCATCTCCGGCGACATGATGATGTCGCAGCACGGCAAGCCGTTGTCGTCGATCGCGGCGGCCAGCCTCAGGATCGGCTGCCGGCAGCGGATCACGCCGGAAATGACCCAGTACAGCGAGGACGCGCCCTCCATCTCCACCGCCCGCTTCGGCCGCGTGCGCGTGCGATGGACGTGGACGTCCTCGCCGTAGTCGGCGCCCCACCAGTGGGCGCGCTCCTCACGGTAGCCCTCCAGTTCCTCGAGCGTCGAGACGCCGACGCAAAGCTTGATCATGTGGATCATCCGAGCCAGCCCCCGGGATCGGATGGCCCGGTCCGGCGGATCGGCCGGTCGATGAAAAGACTCATTCCCCTTCCCAAAGAGAAGGGCGCCGTGTGGCTGCGGCGCCCTTCCAATTCCTTGCCTCCGTCGCCGGAACTGTGGTCCCTGGAGCGCCTCCTCAGGCGCCGGCAACGACGGAGAAAACGAGCGACATGGCCAACAGGCAGACAAGCGTCCAGGACACCGTCGGCACCGCGGACCGCCACCATGCGGTTTTCACCTGTTCCCGCATAGATGCTCCTTCTTGCCGTTCAGTTCGCCGGTGCGCCAGAGGGCGATTTGTCACCGGTAAGGAATCGTTAATCCGCTGCCGGACGGGTGGCAAGTTGCACCGGAGCCACAGTGCATAACGCGGGGAAAAGGCGTTCCTGCCAGCTCAGAAGAGGCCGAACCAGAGGCCGGCGAGGCCAAGAAATGCAAAGAATCCAATGACATCGGTAATCGTCGTGACGAACACCGAGGAGGCCACGGCCGGATCGATCTTGAACCGGTGAAGCGCCAGCGGGATGAGAATTCCCGAGGCCCCGGCTGCAATCATGTTCACGATCATGGCAAGGCCAATGACGATGCCGAGGTCGAGGCTGGCGAAGCGTACGGCGGTCACGATCCCGATCAGCATCGCGAAGAGCACGCCGTTGACGAAACCGACATTCATCTCGCGGACGATCAGCCTGAGCATGCGGCGCCTGTCGAGTTCGCGCAGGGCGAGCGCCCGGACGGTGATCGTCATGGTCTGCGTCCCGGCGTTGCCGCCCATCGAGGCGACGATCGGCATCAGCACGGCGAGCGCGACCATCTGCTCGATCGTGGCATCGAAGAACCCGATTACGATGGAAGCCAGAACGGCAGTGATGAGGTTGACAACGAGCCAGGTGGCGCGGCTGCGCACCGCCCCCCAGACGTTGTCGGAAATCTCCTCGTCGCCGACGCCCGCGAGGCGGCGGATGTCTTCTGTCGCCTCCTCGTGGATGACGTCCACCATGTCGTCGATGGTGAGCACCCCGACCAGGCGACCGTTTTCGTCGATGACGCCGACCTCGACCAGATCGTAGCGCTCAAAGACACGGGCCGCCTCCTCCTGGTCCTCCGCGGCATCGACGGTGATGAGGTTCTTGTTCATCAGCTCCTCGATCCTGACGTGCCGCTTGGTCCGCAGCATCTTGTCGAGGGCGATGGTACCCAGAAGCGTGTAGCCGGGGTCGACGACATAGATCTGGAAGAATTCGTCGGGGAGGTCCCTCTCCTCGCGCAGATAGTCGATCGTCTGTCCCACGGTCCAGAACGGCGGAATGGCGATGAACTCGATCTGCATCCGCCGGCCGGCGGAGTCCTCGGGGAAGTCGAGGCTCCGCCTCAGGCTCAGCCTTTCGAATGCCGGCAGTTGCGCGAGAATTTCCTCGCGCATCGGCACGTCGATGTCCTCCAGAATGTAGACAGCGTCGTCCGTGTCGAGCTCGGCAACGCCGCGGGCGATTTCCTCGTGCGGCAGCGCCTCGACGATGTCGTTGCGGACCGCGTCGTCCACCTCGGTGAGGACGGAGAAATCGAAGCGCTCGCCGAGGGCCCTGACGAGCGCGATGCGCTCGCCGGCGTCCAGCGTTTCGAGCACGTCGCCCAC
>CAYRNE010000115.1:1408-7982 GCA_964425245.1 uncultured Devosia sp. | reverse complement strand
GAGCCGGTGCGCCCCGCTGAGCCAGTGCGCGAGAGCGCGCCGGTCGATCGCCGCCCCGAACCGGCCCAGGCGCAGACGGAACCCGCGCCCCGGACGGAGCCGGTCCGCGCCACCGTACAGCCTGTGCGGCAGCCCGAGTCCCGGCCAGTCACGGCGGCCCGCCCTGCATCGACCCCGACGCCGGGCACGACTGTTGCTCGCCCGGCGCCGGCAAAGCCGGTTGCTCCGGCCGCCGAGACCAAGGCCGGCGAGGAAGGCGGCGGCTGGCTGCGCGACGTACTCCGCAACGCGTCCGCAACCCCTGAGACAGTCCAGCCTGCGCCGGCGGGGCAGCCCGCTCAGCCAGGGCTGACGAGCCTCACCGACGAGATCGCCAAGGCCATCGACGAGAAGGCACTGGCCGAGGCATGGAGCCGCTACCAGGCCGGCGAGCAGGCGGTGTTCTCGCGCCGCATCTACACACTCGGCGGCCAGGGCACCTACGACGATGTGCGCAAGCGCATCCAGCGCGACCCTGAATTCGCCCGGACCGCCCAGACCTACATGAGCGAGTTCGAGCAACTGCTGCAGCAGGCAGCGCGGAGCGCAAATCCGGCACAGGAAGCGCTCAACTACCTGCTATCGGATCGCGGCAAGGTCTACACCATGCTCGCCCATTCGAGCGGGCGGTTCGGCTAAAACCTCCAGGGCGTCAAACTGCATCGGCCCCGCTACGCGCGGGGCCGATTTCGTTTACGGCAGCGGCGGCGGCCGCCCGCCTTCGTCGCCCATCCCCTCTTCGCTTCCGACTGCCGCACCGAGCGTCGGGTTGAGCCGCAAGGACACGAAGACGAGGAAAGCGGCGGCGATTGCCACGCCGCAGGCAAAGAGCCATGCCTTCGCACCGAAGGTGGCGACGAACCAGCCGAATGCGACCAGCACAAGAACCGAGAAGCCCTGCTGCAGCAAATAGGAGAAGCCCTGCGCTTCGGCGGCGATGTCGTCGCTCGTCCAGTGGGCGATGAAATAAATGCCGCCGAAGTAGGCGACGGCAAACGTGATGGCGTGGAGAAGCTGAAGGAAGAACAGCAGCCAAACGGGCGGCTCGAAGGCCATGATGCCCCAGCGCGCGGCAGCGACGAGCGCGGCCACCATGATGAGGTGGCGCGCAGACACCTTGATGTCGAGCCTGGTCCAGAGGAACATCATGGCCGCTTCGGCGGCCGCCATGACGCCGATCAGCGGTCCTATGAGCGCCTCGGAGAGCCCCTGCTCGCGCCACAGCAATGCACCAAAGCCGTGCAACACGATGTGGATCGAATAGTGCATGCCAAGGCCGATCAGGGGCAGCAGGAACCAAGGCTTCATTACCTCGAGCAAACGCCTGGCGCGTGGACGTTGAACGCCAATGACCGTTTCGCCCGGCCCGGACGCGCGGAACCGCGGCAGCTGCAAGGAGAGCAGCGCCCGTAACAGCGACCAGGCAACGAAGAGCGGGACGAACGCCGCTTCGCCGAACCAGGCGATGATCGGCCCCGAGAGAGCCGTGGTCGCCATGTAGCCCACGGTCCCCCAGGCCCGCACCACTCCGAAGTTCGTGCCGCGCCGCTCTGTCATGCGGAGCGTCGCCGCGTCGACGACAGGCACGAGAGCTGCCGAGGGCACCGCCGCGAGCGTCCAGACCAGCAGGATTCCCCAGAAACCGTTTACGTACCAGAGCCCGATCGGGACGACGCCGGCGATCAGGGAGAGGATGATGATGACGTGCCGCCAGTCGCTGGCCTTGTCGGCGAGGCGCCCCACGAGAAGGTTGATGGCGAGCATGACGAGGATGGGAAGGGCGTTGATCACGCCGATCTCGTCAGGACTGATGCCGCGACGCGCCAGCCAGATTCCGAAGTAGGCAGATGCGACGCCCGTCGCCGCGAAGACGGTAAAATGGAAGACGCCGGCACGCATCTCGGGAGAGAGCGTCGGCGCCCGATAGGCAACGGTCATGAAGGTCTCCAGGCGCGAGAATCCGCCCGCGCGCAGGCTCTCCCGGGCAGCGCGAAAAGACAAGCCGACCGCGGGTGCCTCCGCCGGCTACTCTCCTGCCTGCACGGCGCGCCTGAGCAGGCGCCGCCGCCGCCGCTTCGGCGGCGGCGTTTCGCTCCAGCGGATCAGTTCGATGACGCCATCGGCGGTCTCGGCGGCGGCCGTACAGCTCTCCACCCAGTCGCCCGTGTTCACGTAGTGGATGCCGAGCCGATCATGCATGTCGGCGTAGTGGATGTGGCCGCAGACGACGCCGTCGACCCCGCTGTCGCGCGCCTCCAGCGACAGCGCCTCCTCGAACCGGCCAATGACGCTCACCGCGTTCTTGACCTTGTGCTTCGCCCAGGCGGAGAGCGACCAATAGGTCAGCCCCAGGCGCCGGCGGACCCAGTTCACCACCGCGTTGGTGCGCAGCGCCGCGCGGTAGGCCCAATCGCCCACATGCGCGAGCCACTTCGCATGTTCGACGACGATGTCGAACTGGTCGCCATGGATGACGAGATAGGTCTTGCCCTGGGCGGTGGTGTGGACGGTGCGGTCGACGAACTGGATGCCGCCGAAATAGGTGCCGAGATATTCCCGCAGGAATTCATCGTGGTTTCCGGGGAGAACGACTATCTGCGTGCCTGCCAGCGCCTTGGCGAGGAACGCTTCTCCCAGCGCGTGGTACTCGGGAGGCCAGTGCCAGTTCTTGGCGAGCCGCCAGCCGTCGATGATGTCGCCGACGAGGTATATGGTCTCGGCTTCATGCCACTTGAGAAAATCGAGCAACTGCTGGACGCGGGCAGCCCGCATCCCAAGGTGGACATCGGAGATGAACAGCGCGCGAAGGCGCCGCACTTCCCTTCCCTCGATCGTCAATCGGCCAGCCCTTCGCTGCGGGAACCGGGGCGCCCCGGCGACCGGCCGAGTTTAGGCCGATCGCCACGCCGAAGAAACCTTGACCTGCAGATCGGGGCCGATTGGCTGGGGAAGATCACCCTTCCGGTCACGATCCGATGCGGCTTTTCAGGGCTACGATCCGCCCGTAGCTCTCCTCGATCCGCGCACGGAAGGACGGGTCGGCCTCTGCCTCCTCGACGAGGATGGAGCGGACTTCCGCTGCCAGCGAAGGCCGCGGGTCGGCCGTGTTGGAGAACAAGAGCACGTCGGCGCCGGCGCGAACGGCCCTGATGACGGTGTCCCGGGTCGAGAAATGGTCGCGGATCGCGCCCATCTCCAGATCGTCCGTGATCACCACGCCATCGAACCCCAGGTCGTAGCGCAGGACATCAGTTATCCACTCGCGCGACAGACTGGCGGGCAGTTCGGAATAGTCCGTGTTGATCAGGTGGCCGACCATCACAAGGTCGGTCAGCCCTTGCGCCCCGAGTTCGCGATAGGGTTCGAGTTCCTCCTCGCGCCAGCTGCGGGTGATGTCGACGAAGCCCTCGTGACTGTCTGCCGTGCTCGACCCGTGGCCGGGGAAGTGCTTGAGCGCCGTCAGCAGGCCGGCGTCGTGGTGAGCCGCGATCACGGCGCGGGCATAGGGAACCACCTCCGCCGCCGTCTCGCCGAAGGCGCGGCCGTATTTGGCGATGATCTGGTTGTCCGGGTTGAGGTTGAGATCGACGACCGGCGCGAAATTGACCGTGAATCCGAGCTCGGCAACGGCCTTCGCCATGCGCCCATAGATCGCTTCGGCCTCCGCGGGAGAATTGGCAGCGGCGACCCTCTCGGCGTTCGGCAGTTCCTCGAAGCCGACCGCCTCGGTCAGGCGTTCGACCGCCCCTCCCTCCTGATCGAGTGTGATAAGGGGCGGGAGCTCCGGGGAGGCTTCGCGGAACGCCGCGTTCATGGCGGAGACTGCCGACAGGCTCCTGACGTTCGGCTTGAGGTACATGACGCCGCCGAGCTCGCCGGCGGCGATCTGCTGCCTCAGTGCCGCGACCGAAGCATCGTCGTCGCTGTCGCCCGCGAACCCGACGACGATCATCTGGCCCGCCATCTGCTCAAGGCTCTGGCCCTGCGCGGGCTGGACAATGACGGATGCCGCGACAAGCGCGGAAAGTGCGAGGGCGCGGCTAAGCTTCATCAAGGTCCGACTCACGGCAGGAAGAAGCGGCGACCCTGCGGGCCCAATGGGGCGAAATCCAGCCCCTTCGTCGGACCGAAACGCGCGCTCCGCAGGGAAACCCGCCGGTCCGGACGTCCTTAGCATCCGGGAAACCCTTCCGGTTCACGCTTTTTCGGCATTCCTGACCAACAATGGCGCGCCAAAACCAAATGAGGTGAGTGGTGCCTGAACTCGGACATCGCGCTGCAACCGCCGCCGATCTCGACCTCGTCCACCGCGAGCTGATGGCCGTGATCGACGAGTCGCCGTATTACAGCGACATCTTCAAGGCGCACGAAAAAGGCCGGTTGACCAAGGGCTTCCTGCGAGCGCTGCAGGACATCGACCCGAACCACGTCATCGTCCTGACGGTCGACGGCCAGCCGGGCGGCGGACTGGTTTCCGGCCCCGAATACGGCGCGATATTCCGGCTCTGGAGCTGGATCTTCCCCTCACACCGGCAAACGCGCCTTGGCCTGCACGGCATGCGGGTATTCGACGAAGTATGGGATAACGGCAGGTTTCACAAAGCTTTTACGTGGGTGCGCCCCGAAAACGAGGTGGCCCTCGCCCTCCTCCGCCGCTACGGCTACGAACAGACCTGCATCTTGAAGCAGCACCTTTTCGGCCAGGATTACGCGGTGATGGAGAAGTTTTACACCAAGGTCACGCCGGACTACGACCACGGCATGGGCGGCCGGCTCGAGCAGATGAAGCGCAGGTTCA
Organism: uncultured Devosia sp.; assembly: GCA_964425245.1. Taxonomy (GTDB): domain Bacteria; phylum Pseudomonadota; class Alphaproteobacteria; order Rhizobiales; family Devosiaceae; genus Devosia_A. The sequence continues at coordinate 3,145 of CAYRNE010000115.1, read as the reverse complement.
AGAAGCTCGCGGGCCGCCCGTCGGCGTGACGGCACCCCGAAGGGCGATCAGCTCGCGGGCCCGCGGCACGATCGAGACGTCGATCCCGGCGGTCCGGAAGGCGATGAACCACATCGAAACCGACCATAGCGCCTGCGCAAGCACGGCCGCCAGCGCTGCCCCCATGAGGCCCATCGAGGGCACGAGCAGCAGGTTCGCGCTGACGAGGACCACGAGGCCCACGAAAACCGCCGGGAGCGCGCGATAGGGCCGATCGTTCAGCGAGAGAACCAGCGCTGCCGGCCCGAACACCGACCGGATGACAAGGACGAGGGCCAGGACGGCGAGCGGCGCCGAGCCGGCCAGAAACCCGGGGCCGAAGAGCCGCAGAACAATCGGCGCTCCAATCGCGACGCCGACGAGGAGGGCGACAGACAGCACCGCCGCAATCACGTTCGCATCGCCCATCTTGCGCTGGAAGCCGACACGATCCTTGGCCACCTCGCTCTCGAGCATGTCGGGCACGATCACCGCATAGACGGCGGTGACCGCGAAAGCGATGATGGCGAATATGCGTGTGCAGACCCCGAAGATGGCGAGATCCTCGCGGCTCAGCAGTCCCGCGAGCAGCACCAGGTCGATGTCGAAGTAGAAGTCTGTCGCGAGGACGATCACGGCCCACGGGAGGGCAAAGCGCCACCAGCGTCGCGGCTCACTGGAGCGAACGGGGCCACCGGCGGGGATCGCCCGAACCACCGAGACCGTGTAGGCGAACTGGACCAGCCCGATCGCCACGATACCGATCGCGATCAGCCAGATGAATTGCGTGAAGACATCGGACGGAGTCGCCGCCATGATGGCGAGTGGGAGAGCGAGGATGATGAGCAGCGGCCGGAATACTCCGTCGGCGAAGAACCCGGCATAGGGGTGCTTCAGTCCCACCATCAGCGGACCATTGACCAGAATGACCGACATGCCGAAGGCGATGAGGCAGGTCGGCAGCCAATGGGCCGAAAGTACGGCGCCGGGTTCGCCCAGCATCGGAACGATGAAGCCGCCGAGCGCAAGCAGCACGATCGTCGTTGCGATCACGTGCGCATAGGCCCGCAGCAGGAAAGCCCGAAGCGCCCTGCCCTCGCCGCGCGCCCGGTACTCGGCGGCGAAGTAGGTGCCGATGGTTTCGAAGCCGAGCGGCATCAACACCGCGATGATGTTCGCGGCGGCGACGATGAGCAGGTACTCGCCGAGAAAGGTCGCGCCCCACAGCCGCGCGATGGCTGCCTGGACGAAAAATATGAGTCCGGCGCCGAAGATGCGGCCTCCGAAGATCACGGCCGACTGGGAAAGGAGCCGGCGCTTGAGGTCCATCAGCGCGCGCCTTCCCGCTTCCCGTACCGGGCGGCTGAAAGATCCCGTCGCGCGCCGCCGGGCCGGCGATCCTCCATCCGCCGCTGGATGTGATTGATGAGGTCGCGGGCACCGAAGGCCGCCTCGCCCAGCAAGCGGGGCATCGCGAAGGCAGCATAGTTGGCGACGGGCGGGATGGGCGCAATCACGCCCGCATTGCCGACGAGACCCTTCTTGAACTGATGCAACCCGCTGAAACCGTCGGTGCCACCAAGATCATACCAGCGCGCGCTCGTGTGCCGCTTGAGCCACTCGATGATATGCCAGTGGAGGAAGTAGCCGGCGCGCAGCGACAGAGCCTCGTCCGTCGTCGCTCCGTAGAGATAGACAGCCTCGTCACCGGCGGTGAAG
>CAYRNE010000115.1:0-1308 GCA_964425245.1 uncultured Devosia sp. | reverse complement strand
AGGCTGGCTCGCTGCTCCGCGGTGCCGAGCGTCAGGTTCACGAAGTACCGGTCCGGGAACGGCAGTCCGCTGCCCGGACGAAAGCCGCGGGAAATGAGGTGCTCGTACTCGGCGTTGCCGGGGCCGGTGGAGGCGCGCGGCAGAACCGAGAGCATCATCCGGCGGCGCACCGCATATTCGCCGACAAGCGCCTCTACCATCGCCGCGTAATCGACCCGGTCCTCGGCCGTTCCGAGGTAGCGCGCGTGGATCGGCCCCCATTTCACGATGGCGACGGCCCCGACCGACAGCGGCAGCCGCTGGATCATGACCAGACAGCCGCCGATCACCACTCCGCTCGCGTTGCGGAACAGCATCGATTCCTGCTCCAGGGCAGGCCAGCGGTTGCGGGAGAACGTCGGAAGCTGCTCCTGGCAGACGCCCTCGAAGGCTTCCGCGGCCTCTTCCCAGCGTTCGTCCGAAACAAACTCGATGCCGCAACGGCCGCCCTCCGCCTGTTGCGCCGAATTGTGGCGGACGGTCCGCGCAGCCAGTTCGTGAGATATCGCCGTCATCTGAGTCCCGATCGCTTTGGGCGCAGGTTAGTCGGCGAGGGTGAGCAAATTCCTATTTGCCCGGGCCAAATGCCGGGAAATACCGGGTTTGGTTACCGCGGGATTAGACCCTCAACGTGCCGCGGCTTCGACCGCGTCCTTAAGGAACGGGATCGCAGGAAGGCTGTGTCCGAGCAGCTGGTCGGCGCCTTCGTAGACCATCTTCAGAGCCACGTAGAGGATGATGACCAGCCCGACCCAGGCGATCCAACGGTGACGGTTGAGCAGGGCCGCGATGAAACTCGAAGCGACGCCCATCAACGCTACCGACAGCGCCAGGCCGAAAATGAGGATTTCGGGATGGTCGTGCGCCGCGCCCGCGACTGCGAGCACGTTGTCGAGCGACATCGACACATCCGCGATGACGATCTGCGTCACCGCCTGCTTCAAGGTCTTGCGGGGCGCTCCAGCCGCGATCGTCCCGTCGGCGTTGAGATCGGTGGCGGAAATCGCCTCGGCAGCGGCGGTCTGCTCCTCATGCGGAACGACCAACTCCTGGTACATCTTCCAGCAGACCCAGAGGAGAAGCAGCCCTCCGGCCAGCAGGAGTCCGGTAATGGCGAGAAGCTGGGTCGTTATCAGCGCGAAGCCGATGCGAAGTATGGTCGCGGCAGCGATGCCGATGAGGATCGCCCGGGAACGCAGACTCTTCGGGAGGCCGGCAGCCGCGAGGCCGATGACGATGGCATTGTCGCCGGCCAGCACCAGATCGATC
>CAYRNE010000114.1:0-8030 GCA_964425245.1 uncultured Devosia sp. | reverse complement strand
TCAGGTCGATGGAGTCGATCAGCGCATTGAAGATCGCCGACTTGGTCTGGAAATACTCCTTGTCGCGCGCCGCCGCCTCGGGTGAGCGGACGTCCACCACCTCGTCGTTGCGGGTGCGCGGCGGAGACGCATCGCCGCGGACCGCAATCTCCATGCGCTGCGCCGGCGGCGGCGCGGCAGGCACGGGCCGCGGCGCGGGCGCCTGCTGTGCGCCGGGCGTATTGCCGCCGAAACTCTGGCGCTTACCGAACATCTAGGCGCGCATCCTCTTGAGGAACGAGGAAAGCCGGAGCCCCGCGACCTTGCCGACGGACCGCTCGGGCGTATTGCGGCCGGTCACGTGCATGGCAACGGTGCGGTAGATCTCGTTGCTGCGATGATTGGCGCTGACTTCGGCAATCATCTGGCCGTTGTTGGAGGCCGTGCCGAAGGTCGCGGCATCGAAGGCGATCTGTCCCAGAAGGCGGCACTCCACCGACGTTGCAAACTCGTTGGGGGCAATCTCGGGCCGGCGCGGCAGCCCGAGCTTATTGATGACCAGAAGCGGCTCACTTTCGGTAGGCCGAAGCGCCTTTATGGTGTCGGAAAGGTTCTTCGCGTTCCGGAGATTGGCGAGGTCGGGCTCGGCAACGATGATGATCTCGTCGATGGTCGCGAGCGTATGACGCACCCAGCCGGTCCAGGTGTGCGGGATGTCGAGGATGACGACCGGCATGGTGCGCTGGCCGAGTTCGATGACCTGTTCGAAGTCGCGTTCCGCAAAGTCGAAGGTCTGGTCGAGCATCACTGGCGCGGTCAGCAGGTGGATGTGGTTCGCCGCCTTGCTCATCAGGCGGTCCAGCAGCACCTGGTCCATCTTCTGGTTGGCGCTGATCGCGTCGGCCATCCCGTGGGGCGGATCCTGGTTGAAGTCGAGCCCCGCGGTGCCGAAGGCGAAGTCGAGATCGAGGATCAGCACATCCTGGCGCAGGTGCTGGGCGACAGCCCAGGCCACGTTGTGCGCCACGGTCGAGCCGCCGGCGCCGCCCTTGGCGGAAACGAAGCCGACCGTGCGGCCGATGGGCGCGGAGCCGTCGGCGGCAAACAGTTCGGTGATCGCGGAGACGATCGCCTGCGGGCTCGCCGGCAGGACGATGTATTCGGAAACTCCCGAACGGATGAGCTCGCGGTACAGCAGAACATCGTTGACGTGGCCGAGGACGATGAGCCGGGTGGCGGCATCGCAGACTTCGGCCAGCCGCTCGAGCGCGGCCGGGATCTCGTTGGGCTGCAGCGATGTCTCGACCAGGATGAGGTTGGGCGTCGGGTTGGACTTGTAGGTCTCGATCGCGCCCTCGATGCCGCCGTTGTGGGTGGTCAGGGCGACCTTGCTCATGCGGCGGTCGTGGATCGCGGCTTCGATCAGCTGCGCGGTCTGGGAGTGCTCGCAGAATGCCTGGATGGTGATGCGCGGTATGAGTCGCGCGCCCGTCGCGATCTCCGCCGGTTCTTCGACCGGCGCCGGGGGCTCATCCCTGGTTAGAAAGCTCATGACCTGTCCCCAATCTCAATCCAGCACAAAGCCGACGCTCCCGTCGTAGCCGCCCCGCATATCGTGCGGCCCCACGCCGTAGATCGCCTCCATGCGGCCCAGGAAGATGGCTTCCGCATCGCCGGCCGGCACGTACTCGTCCGTCGGCAGGTCCGGACGCTCGGCGACCGGGTAGGCGAGATAGGGCGTCACGAGGACCACGAGATCGGTCTGCGAGCGCTGGTATTCGCGTGAGCGGAAGAGCGCCCCGAGGATTGGAATGTCGCCCAGCCCGGGAAGGCCCGCGATGCGTTGCCGGACGCTGTCCTGAATGATGCCGCCGATCGCGAGAGTCTGGCCGACGCCGAGTTCCACGTTGGTGCCGACAGACCGCTTGTTGAGAGCGCCATCGGTCCGCAGCTCGGAGACGGCGGTGTCTATATCGAGCCCGACGAGGCCGTTGGCCTTCAGCGTTGGCGTGAATTCGAGCTCGACGCCGAACGGCTTCCATTCCGTCGTCGAGCGGCCGCTCGAGTCCGTCGTTTCGATGGGCAGTTCGCCGCCGACGAGCAGTTCCGCAGGAGAACCGGAAATCGCGGTGAGCGTCGGCTCGGCGAGAAGGCGGATGGCGTCGCGCTGGTTCAGCGCGCGGATCGCGGCTTCGAGCGAAAAGTTGCCGGTGCTGACGCTGCCGGAAACGCCGTTGGCGAGCGTCGTCTGCTGGCTGTTGAGGCCGAGCGACACGTTGCCGATGCTCAGCGAACCGGAGAGGTTGATGCCAAGCTGCTTCAGGGTATCGCGCCTCACCTCGGCCACGATGACTTTCAGCATGACCTGCTGAGAGCCCGTGACCGTCAGCGCGTTGGCGACGCGTTCGGGATCGCCGGCGAAGCGCGCCGCGATCGTGAGTGCGGTCTGCATGTCGGCCCCGGACGGCACCGTGCCCGAAAGGACGATGCCTTCGGGGAAGGTTTCGACATCGATATGCGAGCCCGGGATGATACGCCCGAGCGTCGCGATGAGGTTGTCGGCGCTGTCGCCGACGGCTACGTCGAGCACGGCGATCGCTTCGCCGGCGGCATCGAGGAAGAAGATGTTGGTGCCGCCGACGGCGACGCCCTGGACGATGGCCCGGCGCTTCGAGCGCAGGATGGCGCCTGCGACCGCCGGCTGGCTGACGATCACCTCGCGCACGTCGGCGGGCAGATCGACGATGAGCGACTTGTTGAGACCGATCTCCACATGCTGGGTCGCACCGTAGGCGTTCACGCCCACGCGCAGGCGGCTCGCCTCGGCGCCGCGCGCATCGGAAAGGCCCAGCGGGGCAAGGCCGAGCAGCGCTCCGAGCACCGCGGCTGCAATCGCGAACCGCAGGGTTGCGCGCGGCAAGGCGGCATGGCGGCGAAGATCGGGCTGGGTTGGGATCGACATCGTCATTCCTCGCGCATCACTGACCAAGCGGCGCCTGTTGCGGCAGGGCGGTCGCCGGCGGCGCGCCGATGACCGGGGGCGGGACATAGGCGGGAGTGTTCACGCCGGGAGTCGCCGCGGACGGGGCGATGCTGCCGGTCGTGACGCTCGACTCGTTGCCGAACTTGATCACCTTCACCGCCTGGTTGGAGCTTTGGCGGACGATCGTCTCCGCGTCCTCGCTGAAATCGGCGATGGAGCGGAGCGCGAGCGACAGCGAGCCGATCTTGGAAGCGTTGACGACGGTTTCGCCCTGGAGCGGGTCCAGTTCGAGGGTGGCGATGGTCTGGGCCTGGAAGACCTCGGCGCGGGGATCGTCGGGATCTGACGGCCCCCCCGTCGCACCGGTTTCGCCGAGCCGCGTGCCGATGGCCAGAACCTTCACGTTGTGGAGGATCGTTTCGCTGACCTGCCCCGCCTGCCCGGGCCGCGTCAGAATGACGTCCACGTGGTCGTTGGGAACGATGAAGCCGCCGGAAGCAGAGTCGGCGGTGACGGCGATCGACACGCCGCGCTTGCCCGGATCGAGAACCGCGGAGAGATAACCCTGCTCCGCCCGGACAAGCCGGCGTTCGACGATCGGATCGCCGGCGAAAATCTCGAAGCGCGCCACGGCGCCGCTTACCTGTTCGAGCGCGTCGGGGGAGGCTTCGATGGAAATGTACTCGGGACGGACCGCACCCTCCGGCCAGTCCTGCCAGGCAACGGTCTTGTCGGAGAGCCGCTGGCCCACCCCGATGGGTGCCGTGGCGACGAGGATCTGCGTCTTCTGCTCCTCGATCACCTGCGTTTCGGTGACAACCTGCGGAGCGGGAGTACCGCCGCGGGTCGCGAGGTATGCGGCGAGACCACCGGCCAGTATCGCGACCACCAGGAGCACGATGCGCGATGCTCTCATTGTCCAACTCCACTACACATGGACGCAAGGTCGGCGCCCGGATTCTCCGGTTTCGACTATGGATTCAAAGGGTCAAAGTTTGGTTAACCGATGCTTTGCAATTACGGTTAACAAGCCATTGTTTTGCTTGGCTGCTCAGGCGGCGAGTTGTTCGAATATCCCGGTGCGGGAGTAAACGAGGATGCCGGCTGTCGCGAGCGCGATGCCGTAGGGGATGCCGCCCTTGCTGTCGTGCAGCCGGCCGATCCAGGCGATCTTCGAGAGCATCAGCGGCAGCGGCCAGCGCCGGATCGCCAGAATGCCCAGAGTGAGGGCGCCGCCGAGCAGCGCCGCATAGACGAGGTAAGGCAGGAGCTCCTTCGGGCCGACCCAGAGGACCGTCGCCGCCGCGAGCTTGGCATCGCCGCCGCCCACCCAACCGAAGGCGAAGAACGCAAAGCCGGCGACGAGGACCGCTGCGGCGATGCCGACGTGGGTGAGGATGTCCATGACGGGCATACCGACCGCGATGGTCACGGCGAGGAAACCCAGGGCCAGGAGCAGGACGAGATAATTCGGGATGCGCATCGTCAGCAGGTCCGACGAGGCGGCGAATGCCATCAGCAGCGGAAAGAGCGCGAGCGCAAGGGTGGAAATCGTCATGGCTCCCCGAGAACGGCGCGAGCACCGCGTCGCCGGCCAGCCGATTCTCCGCCTGTCGTGGTTAACAAAGCGAAAACGAAGAGGGGGCCGACAGGCGCGGCCCCCTCCGGTTCATTGCGATCGGCCCGCGATCAGGTCGGAAGCGGATCGTCGAGACGGCCGGCGATGTTGTTGAACAGCGTCGAAAGGCCGTTACCGAGGGTGGTAGCAGCGGCGATGATGCCGACGGCGATGAGCGCGGCAATCAAGCCGTATTCAATCGCGGTCGCGCCGGATTCGTCGTTCATGAAGCGAGCGACAGTGTTCATTCCTTGGCTCCTTGCACACGTCATTCTCTGACAGCACCCAAACGGTGGATGCCCCCAGCACCGTTCGACCACGCCAGGCTAGACGTCGAACTTCCCGGCGAAGGTACGCTCCAGTCATTGAGAATGCGTTAATCCGAGACGGTCCAAGCGACCGAATTGGCCGAAGAATCGACATAGGCATCAAAGGGTTGAGGATTTGGATGGCATTTTACCGGTCGCCCGTCCGGGTGCCGGTTTCATGCCGGCGCGGGACAAATACCCGCCGCCGCAGGCGTTTCGTTTGCCAAATATTCACCAATCCGGACAACACTCGGTTCACGAGTTCCAGTATCGGATGAGTAACCATGGCCTTCCTGCGCGGCATCGGCGTCCTGCTCGGCGCGATCCTTCTCACCGCATCTGCGTCCGGCGGAGCCTCGGCGGCCGACGGCGATCCGATCAGCGTCAAGGTGAACATGGCGCGCATCCTCAGGATCAGCGCCCCGGCGGCCACGGTGATCATCGGCAATCCGGGCGTCGCCGACGTCACGATCCAGGATCCCCAGACGCTCGTCCTCACCGGCAAGAGCTACGGCCAGACCAACCTCATTGTGCTCGACAATATGGGCAACCCGATCGCCGATACCCTGGTCGACGTCATCCAGGCACAGGCCGATGTCGTCACCGTCTACATGGGCGCGGCCCGCACGACGCTCGCCTGCACGTCGACCTGCCAGCCGACGATCATGCTGGGCGACGATCCCAACTTCACCTCGGCGGCGGTCGCCTCCTCGAACATCGTCGAGGCCGCGGCCCAATAGGTTTACCCGCCGTTTACCACGCCCCAGATGAGCGCAAAATGCGGGGGAGCAGACTAACCTTCGCTTAGTCGCCACGGGCATAGGCTCGCGTGCATGCCAATGCCGCGATTGCCCTTCACGCCGAAAAGCCGACCGGCCCGAGCCTTCCCGCAGCAACGCCGCGGGCGCGGCTTGTGGCGCAATGACCGAGGTGCGGTGGCCGTTGAATTCGGCGTGCTGGCGCTGCCCTTTTTCACCCTGGTCTACGCCATCCTCGAGACCTCGATCGTGTTCCTTACAGGCCAGATCCTCGATAGCGCCGTGCAGGACGCGAGCCGACTTGTGCGGACGGGCCAGGCGCAGACGGCCGAGTGGGACGAAGCCGACTTCCGCGATGCGCTGTGCGACGGGCTCTACGGCCTCTTCGACTGCGACGACGTGAAGATCAAGGTTTCGAAGTTTGCGACTTTCCAGGCCGCGGCGCCGACACCGCCGATCAATCCCGCCTGCACCGCGACCGGCGACGAGGAGGACTGCGACTGGACCATCACCGAGACCTACAATCCGGGGATGGGTTCGGAAATCGTCCTCGTCGAGGCTTACTACAAATGGCCGACGCTGCTGAACCTGCCCTGGTTCAATCTCGCGACCCAGGCGGGCGGCACCCGGCTGCAGTCGGCGGTGCGCGTCTTCCGGAACGAGCCCTTCTGATGCATGAGCCGGTGCCTCGAATTCGCCGGTTCGGCACACGGTTCCTGCGGGATGCCGCAGGTGCCGCGGCGGTCGAGTTCGCCCTCATCATGCCGCTGCTGCTGCTGCTCTTTCTCGGCACGATCGAGGCGAGCACGCTGATCACTGTCGATCGGCGGATCAACGTCATCTCCGGCACGGTGGGCGACCTCGTTTCGCGCTGGGACCCGGACGCCGGCGCCATCCCGAGTTCCGAGCTGAACGACTATTTCCGGGCCTCGGAAGGTATCATTTATCCCTATCCTACAACCGGCCTGCAACAGGTGGTCAGCTTCGTCGAGGTCGCGAGCAACGGCACGACGAAGGTCAAATGGAGCTGCGCCTATAACGGCGGGACGAAGCGCGCGACGAACTCGGCCTATACCTCGCTGCCGACGCACATGAACCAGCTGGCGCGCGGCGGCTGGGTGGTCGCCTCCGAAACCAGCTACAACTACCTGCCGGTGCTGGGCATGGTGTTCACGGACGCACTGCACCTCTACCAGCAGAGCTTCTACCTGCCGCGCTACGCGAGCGAGATTTCCGGCCCCGCCTGCTGACGGTTGCGTGCCGGCAGCCGGCGTGTGATAGACGCGCGGCACACCTATCCCGGGTCTTCATCATGTCCGACAGCCTCGTGCCCGTGTTCGATCTGGGCGGCGTCTTCGTCGATTGGAATCCGATGTACCTTTTCCGCAAGCTGTTCGCGACGGAAGAGGAAGCGCAGTGGTTCCAGGATCACGTCTGCACGAAGGACTGGAACCTCGAATTCGATGCCGGCGACATCTACGCCGAGGGCGTGGCGCGGCTGATCACGCGCCATCCCGGATACTGGCGCGAGATCCAGGCCTATGACCTCAGGTGGAAGGAAACATTCGGGGATTTCATCCACGGCACGATCGCCATCCACGAGGAACTGGTCGCCGCCGAGGTCCCGACCTTCGCGATTACCAACTTCTCCTGGGAGAAGTGGATCACCTGCCTGGGCGAGTGGCCGTTTCTCGAGAAGTTCGACGGCGTGGTCGTTTCCGGCCTCGAGCGGCTCGTCAAACCCGACCCTCGCATCTTCCGCGTCTTCTGCGAGCGCTATAGCCTTGCGCCGGAGTCCTGCGTCTTCATCGACGACAACCCGGCAAACGTCGTTGCGGCGCGATCGCTCGGGATGCGCGGTATCGAATTCCGGTCCCCGGAGGCGCTGCGCGCGGAACTGATCGGCCTTGGCCTGCCGCTGCAGCCCGCCGCCTAGCGCGTGCCGTACATGCGGTCGCCGGCGTCGCCCAGACCCGGAACGATGTAGCCCTTCTCGTTGAGGCGGGCATCGATGGCCGCGGTGAAGACCGGCACGTCGGGATGCGCGCCCGTGAATTTCTCGATGCCTTCCGGAGCGGCGAGGAGGCAAAGAAAGCGCAGGTTGTTGGCGCCGCGCCGCTTGAGTTGCTCGACGGCTGCGAGAGAGGAGTTTGCCGTCGCCAGCATCGGGTCGACGACGACGATCAGCCGGTCCTCGAGGTCGGAGGGCGCCTTGAAGTAATACTCCACCGGCTCCAGCGTCTCGTGGTTGCGGTAGATGCCGATGTGGGCGACGCGCGCGGCCGGCACGAGATCGAGCATACCATCGAGCAGGCCGTTGCCGGCGCGCAGGATCGAGGCGAAGACGAGCTTCTTGCCCTTGATCGTCGGCGATTTCATGCGGG
>CAYRNE010000113.1:0-8064 GCA_964425245.1 uncultured Devosia sp. | reverse complement strand
CCGCTCGTCGGGCACCGCGACTTCGCCCACGTTCGGCTCGATCGTGCAGAAGGGGAAGTTGGCTGCCTGCGCGGCGGCCGTCCGCGTCAGGGCATTGAACAGCGTCGACTTGCCGACGTTGGGCAGTCCGACGATGCCCATCTTGAGTGCCATCTAGTTTTCCTCGTTCTTGCCGAAGAGCTTCTTCAGCATCGCTGCCATGGGGCCGGTTTCGGGCACCCTTGCCTGCGGCTCCTTCGGACGCGCGGCGCGGATGTGGCTCTGTCCCGCGGCCTTCCTGCGCGTCGGGTCCGCGGTCTCGGGGCGCTGCGGGCGTTCCGCACCGTCGCCCCCGACAGCGATCGCGAGCTTGTTCATCAGCGTGTTGTCGTCACCCTCGACGAGCATATCGGCATTGTCGGCGAGCGTTTGAAGCAGCGGGTCGAGCCAGGCGCGCTCCTGCCTGCTGAAGTCGCCGAGCACCCAGGGCATCACAGCATCCTTGTGACCGGGATGGCCGACCCCGATGCGCACGCGCCGATAGTCGGTACCGATCTGCGGGTCGATGGAGCGCAGGCCATTGTGGCCCCCGTTGCCGCCGCCGCGCTTGATGCGCACCTTGCCGGGCGAGAGATCGATCTCGTCGTAAAGCACGGTCACGGCTTCGGCGGGCAGCTTGTAGAACCGGGTCGCTGCCCCGATGCTGTCGCCCGAGTTGTTCATGTAGGTCTGCGGCTTGAGCAGCAGGACCCTGTTGCCGCCGATCGTGCCTTCGGCGATGAGGCCCTGAAACTTCTGGCGGAACGGACCAATGCCGTGCCGCGCGGCGATGGCGTCGATCGCCATGAAGCCGACATTGTGCCGATTGTTGCTGTATTTATCCCCGGGATTGCCGAGGCCGACGAGCAGTTGCATCGCCTCTCATCCGGATGGTGGAGGAGGGACAGGCCGGAGGCCCGTCCCCCGGACGATCAGTCCTTGTCGCCGCTCTCGGCGCCTTCGCCGGGCTCGGAGGCCGGCTCGCCGGCGCCGCTCTCCTCCGAGCGCATGCCGGACGGGGCAACGACGGTCGCGATGGTGAAGTCACGATCGTGAATCGTCGGCTTCACGCCGTCGGGGAGCTGCACTGACGAGATGTGGACGGAGTCACCGATGTCGAGGCCCGCAAGATCAACCGTGATCTCCTCCGGGATCTGCTCCGCGGGGCAGGAAACCTCCACGGTATGACGCACGACGTTGAGCGTGCCGCCGCGCTTGAGGCCGGGGCTCTGGTCCTCGTTGACGAAGTGCACGCGCACCTCGACCGTGAGGCGGGAGTGGGCGCCGATGCGCAGGAAGTCGACGTGCAGCGGCGTATCCTTGACGGGATCGAGCTGGTAGTCGCGCGGGATCACGCGGTGCTTCTCGCCATCGACGTCGAGCGTGAGGACGTGCGACAGGAAGCCGCCCGCATAGATGCGCTTCAGCGTCTCGTTGTAGGAAAGCGAAACGGGGACGGGGGGCTTCTTGTCGCCGTAAATGACGGCAGGGACGAGTCCCTGACGGCGCACAGCGCGAGCGGCCCCCTTGCCCACCCCGCTCCGCGCCTGAGCCTTGAGCTCGGCAGTCTGAGCCATGGAATTTTCCATTCATGGGTTGGTGCGTTCCGTCGCTTCAACAGAACGCGCGCCCGTCCTCCAGGGGTGACGGGCGCTTCATGGCGGCTGGCTATAGTGGAAACGGGTTGGGCGGGCAAGGGGCGCGGGGCCTTGAACCAGGCAATAAATGTAGTTACATTAAAACTCCGGCTGTCGGGGGCTGGCCGTTGGACTTCGAATGGGACGAAGCGAAGTCGGAGATTACGAGGCGAAGGAGGGGCTTCGGCTTTGAGATCGCGTTCGATTTCGACTGGGAGAAAGCGACCATACGCGAGGACCGGCGGCGCGATTACGGGGAGGTGCGCTTCCAGGCCTTCGGGTACGCCCGGTCGCGTCGCGTCTACATCGCGTTCACGATGCGAAGGCCGCGCACCCGCATCATCAGCGTTCGGCTGATGCACGAGAAGGAGGCCAAGCGATATGACCACTAGAAAGGTCGATCCCTACACGCCAGACGAGGACACGCCTGAGCTGACTGACGAGCAAATCAAGGAGCTTCGCCCATCAAGGGAGGTCTTTGCCGAACTCGGTATCCCGATGCCGAGAACGCGCGGCAGGCCTCCCGTCGACACGCCGAAGAAGCAGGTGACCCTGCGCCTCGACGAGGAGGTCGTCCGGCATTTCAAGCAGGGCGGCAGAGGCTGGCAGACCCGCATCAACGACACGCTGGTCGAGGCCATCAAGGCCGGGAAGTAGGCTCTCAGCCGTCCTTGATCGCGTCGAGGCGCCTCTGCAGATAGCGGCGGATGGCCGGGTCGGCTGACAACCCGATGGCAAGCGTGAGGGCCTCATGGGCCGCTTCCTTGCGGCCCGCGCGGGCGCAGAAACTGCCCCGGGCGGCCCAGTAGGGCTGGTACTCGGCCATGCGCCGATCGGCGGCGAGCGCGGCGATGGCGTCGAGCGCCGCCTCCGGCCCCTGCAGCTCGGCCAGCGCCGCCGCCCGGTTGAGAACGACGACGGGCGACCGCGTCAGGTCCAGCAGAAGGTCGTAGAGGCGGAGAATCGCCGGCCAGGTGTCGGCGCCGGACAGCAGGCGCGCCACATGGGCCGACTGGATCGCGGCCTCGAGCTGGTAGCGGCCGGTCGGACCGCCGGTGCTCGCCGCCCCGAGGAGGCCTTCGGCGGCAGCAATGAGCGAGCCGTCCCAGAGGTCCGTATCCTGCTCGTCGAGCGGCACATAGGCGCCGTCCGCCGCACGGCGCGCGGCGCGGCGCGCCTCGGCGTAGAGCATCAGCGCGAGCATGCCTTTCGCCTCCGGCTCATCGGGCAGGAGCGCCGCGACGAGCCGTCCGAGCCAGATCGCCTCGTCGGCGAGGTCGGTGGCGCCGGCTTCACCGATTTCGTTCCAGCCCTTGGTGTAGGTCGCGTAGACCGCATCGAGCACCGCCTGCAGCCGCTCCGGCAGATCCTCCTTCTGCGGTACGGCAAAGGGAATGCCGGCGTCCTTGATACGGGCCTTGGCGCGCACCAGCCGCTGCCCCATGGTCGCGGGCGGGATGAGGAAAGCCGCGGCGATGTCGATCGCGGTGAAGCCGAGAACGGTCTGGAGAATAAGCGGGGCCCGCATGCCACTTTCGATCGCCGGGTGCGCGCAGGCGAACATCAGCGCCAGCCGGCGATCCGGGACGTCCTCCGCCGATCGCGAGGCGGCCTCGATTTCGTCGGCCATCATCTTCAGGTGCTCCTCGCTGGCGGCCCGGGTCTGCCGGCGGCGGGCCGCGTCGGTCTGGCGGCGGCGGGCGACGGTCAGCAGCCAGGCGTCGGGATTGTGCGGCACGCCATCGCGCGGCCAGGTGGCGAGGGCAGTGGCGAAAGCCTCCGCCAGTGCGTCCTCGGCGCCGGCGACATCGCGCGTGCGTGCCGAAAGAAAGGCGACGAGGCGGCCGTAGCTTTCGCGCGCCACGCGCTCCGCGGCACGGCCCGCCTCGTCCGCCATGCTAGTAGTCGCGGCCGGCCGGAACGATCGGCCGGATTTCGATCGCGCCATACCGGCTCGCGGGGCAGCGCTCCGCCCATTTGATCGCCTCGTCGAGGTTTTCCGCTTCGACGAAGAAATAGCCGCCGAGCTGTTCCTTGGTGTCGGCATAAGGGCCATCGACGATCCCGGTCCTGCCGTCGCGGATGCGGACGGTCGTCGCCGCCGAGGCCGGCTGCATGCGCTCGCCCGGCGCGGCACCTTCGGCCTTCGCCAAGGCCTCATTGAAGGCGCCCCAGTCGGCGTAGAGCGCCTTGCGCTGCTCGGCGTCTCCGCCAAGCTCGTTCTCGTCGTGGTGGATCAGCATCATGTAACGCATGGAATTTCTCCCCTGGTTCACGGAGCCCCACGCCCCGATGCCACAATGACGCGACCCCCCGACCGAATTCGACTCCGGGCGCGATATTTTTCGCTCAGGGCCCGTAGGCGGGATGATAGGGGCGAATTTCGATGCTGCCCCACTGCGCCGCCGGGCACCGCTTGCCCCACTGGATAGCGGCGTCCATGTCCGGGGCCTCGATGATGAAATAGCCGCCGAGCTGTTCGCGGGTTTCCGCGTACGGGCCGTCGTAAACCCTGAGCTCGCCGCCCTCGTTGAGGAACGCGCCGTTCCGGACGACGACCTCCCCGCCTTCCATGCGCAGCGTACGTGCCTCCGAGGTCGGCCGCAGCGCGGCGGTCGCGACGAAGGCGCCGGCCTTCTTGAGGGCGGCCTGATAGGCGCCGAGGATTTCCATGGCCCTGGCCATTTCCTCGGGCGGGATTTGCGCGCCGGCCTTTTCGTCGGCGTAGAGCATCAGCAGGTACTTCATTTCTCGCACTCCTCTGATCGGGCGGCGTAGCCCTTCACGGCAATGTCGCGCGAGGTCAGGCGATTTCGACAAGGGGCGGGATCAGTCGTTCCCCTGCCTCTGTCGGCGCGCGTCCCGCCCGACCGAACGCAGGAACCGCCCCGCGCCCCAGCCGACGAAGAGGACGCTGAGCAGGACGAGGAGCAGGATCAGCACGGTCGCAAAGACCATCGACCCGTCGGCGATGCCGGTGGCGTAGCGGGTGAGGATGCCGACCCCGATCATGTCGTCATCATGCGGTCGCGCCATGTATTCCGACATGGCGAAGGTCACCTGCAGGACGGAGAACAGGCCGACGACAAAGACCAGCAGGTTGAGGCTCAGGTCCTCGCGCCGGCGCAGCCGCTCCTCGGCGTCGCGGGTGCGCTTCTCCGCGCCGTCCACCAGCGACATGACATAGGCATGCTTGATGTCGATGCCGTGGATGCGCTGCAGCGCCTCGAACACCTTGCCCTCGGTGTCGTAACGGAAGACGTTCTTGTAGTGGTAGGTGTCGTACTCGACGACGTGGTTCTGCCGGAAGGCATAGAACGCGTCGGCGGCGCGCTTCCAGCGATGCTCGCGTGCCTCGTGCGCCGCGTCCTCCAGATACCGGTTCGCATGCCGCTCGAAGTCGCGGGTGAGGAACTCGTTGTGCATGGTCAGCACGTGGATGAGGAAGGCGTAGGGGCAGGTCCCGATGTACTCGTCCCCGGTGTCGAGGCTGCGCATCTTGCGCACGTAGGTGATGAGGGAGCGGGGGTTGGCGAAACGGGCGAAGAACCCCTCTGCGACGTCGTCGCCGGCGGCGGGATAGACCGGGTCGAGGCTGTCGAAGACCTCCGAGGAGTCCTGGTTCACGAAGTCGATGATGTTCTGGTTGAAGCCGGCGAGGAACAGGTAGGCGAGCGCCAGGTCGGTCTCGCGCTGCCGGCCGTCGCGATCGAAGAGCGGGTCCATGCCGCGCACCGGTTCGTTGGCCCGCGCGTTGAAGCGCCCCCGGAGCCAGCGCTCGTCGATCGGGCCGACGGCCAAGCGATCGAGCTGACCGGTCGAGCGCCAGGCAGCGACGGCCGTCTCATAGTCGCGCTGCACCCGGGCGAACCACTCCCACAGGCGCTTGCCCAGCCGGAAGGTCTCGCGCCGGTTGTTGCCGTCGCCGTCGGTCAGGACGTCGAGCTTTAGCCGGTCGGGCTGCTCGGGATCGAGCGCGTCGAGCAGGTCGACCTCGAAGAAGTCCTCGCGCATCATGTCGTGGCGACTGGCCGGCGTGCCGTCTTCGAGCTTGGGCAGCAGTAGTTCCTGCAGGACCCGGTCGGCGAAGTAGAACATCGAGCGGACGTTGGGCATGGCGAGCCCGGGCACCTCGACGTAGGGGTCGTGCTTGAGCAGCTCGTTCCAGACGTCGACCCGGGGAAGGGCCGTCCCCGCCAGTCCCTGGTGCAGCGACGCCATATCGGCCTCGAACAGACGGATGACGTACTGCCAGAAGTCCACTTCCTCCTCGACGACGAGGCCGCCGGCGGCCCGCGCGGAATCGCGCAGCTTGACCGTCTTCAGCGATCCGATTGGCGTGGCATCGCGGCGGATGCGAACCAGCCGGCCGTCCGACGGCGGCTCATCGAGGAAGAATTCCTTCGGCGCCACCAGTTTCTGCAGCATCGAGAAAAGGAAGAAGAACTGCGGCGAGTGCCGGTATTCCTCGATCTTCAGCGATAGATGGTAGGACAGCGAATTGTTGCGGTGCACGTACCAGAAGCGGCGCAGCGGCAGTCCTTCGAGGTGGAGGGCGCGGCCGGCCACCTCGCCTGAGGGCGCCAGTGCCGCCTCGAAACGACTGCCCTCGGTCCGCCAGCTGACCGGGGAATCGAAGGCGAGGTCGACGCGGCGGGCTTCGGTGATCGAGTCCGTCTCGGGGTAAGCGCCGATGGCCAGCAGGTAGTCCTCGACCAACCCGAGGCGTTCGCGGTCGGCAATGTCGGCGAACATGGGCTCCATCGCATCGCGCAACTGTTCGGAGAGCGGCGGCCGGTCGCCGCGGGGCGGCGGGTAGGCCCGCCGGTTGCGCACCTGGCGCGCGCGCTTCTCGTCGGTCGAGATGGCGGCGACGTCGGCGTCGCGCTCCCTGGCCGACCGCGCCGTCCGGCAGGCGAGGGCTTCGAAGAGCTTTGGGGCATGCGTTTCGATGCGGTCGTTATCGATGTGAATCGACAGCGTGAAATGCATCGACTTGTCGCGAGTCTGCGCGAAATGATCGGGGTCGGTCACGGTACGCCTCCTCCGAGCGCATGACGGAGCGATTTTGGCCGCGTCGGCCAGCTCGACCAGCGGTCAGTGCGCGCCGCGATCTCGGTCAGCAGCGGCGTCGGGTCGAACAGGCGCACCGGCGCCGCGCCGGGATGGCGCAGGTCGGCGACCATGGACGCGGCCGTTGCCGAGAGCGGCTCGCCCTTGAACACCGAGATGGCGAAGAAGCGTTCGAGATGGGCGGCCAGCATCGTCGGGTCGAGCGTTTCGGCAGGCGGATCGAGCAGCGCGTAGGCGAGCGTGTCGTCTGCCGGCTGGTCGGCGGAGAGCCCCGGCTGCAGGTAGTCGATGTCGAGGATGCGCGCGCCGGTCCGGGCCCAGATCAGCAGTCGGTCGAACTGGTCGGTGCCGGCGTGCCTCGTATCCCGGGCATAGGCCTCGGGCGTCATGCGGAAAGGGTCGTTCTGTTCGAGGAAGATCAGGGGAGCGAGGCCGTCGGCGAAGGGCAGGGCGGCGATGCTGTCGCGGACGATGCGCAGCAGCGGCCGCATGTAGCCGCGTCCCCGTCCGGCGGCGGTGGTGAAGATGTAATTGAGGTTGGCCGTGACGAGCGGTGCCTGTCCGGCCAGCTCGATCCGCGTGGCGATGTAGTTGGCGCCGCCGACCACCGGTCCACCGGGCTCATCCCGCACCACGAGCACCACCTCGCGAAAGGGGCCGTAGCGCACCGTCAGTGCCGCGTGGGCGGCGCCGTGATTAAGGGCGAGGCAGGCGGCGAAACCGGCCTCCTCCTCCTTTTCGGCGGGCAGGATGAAGGCCTTGTCATATTCGGCGAAGAAGGCGTCGAAGGTTGCGGACGGATAGGTGTCCGTCGTCTCGACAGAAAGCGTCGCGCCCTGCGTTGCGCCGTCCCGTGCCATCCCGTCCCCCGGTGCTGGCGGCATGTTTGCCGCAAGCCCGCGGACGACGCAAATGGTCAGTCGAACAAGCTCGAGACGGATTGTTCGCTGGCGGTGCGGGCAATGGCTTCGCCGATCAGCGGCGCGATGCTGATGCGCCGGATGTTCTTTGCGTCCCGGACGCCGTCGGTCTCGGCGATCGAGTCCGTCACGACGAGTTCCTTCAGCTTGCTCTTCGCAATGCGCTCAGGCGCGCCCTCGGAAAGGACGCCGTGCGTGATATAGGCCGAAACCTCGTTGGCGCCGGCCTTGAGCAATGCTTCGGCGGCATTGACCAGCGTTCCGCCCGAGTCGACGATGTCGTCGATGATGATGCAGGAGTGGCCCGCGACCTCGCCGATGATGTTCATGACCTCCGAGACGCCGGCACGGGGACGCCGCTTGTCGACGATCGCAAGATCGGCGCCGATCCGCTGGGCGATGGCTCGGGCACGGGC
>CAYRNE010000112.1:0-8220 GCA_964425245.1 uncultured Devosia sp. | reverse complement strand
CGCGATGGTGTTCCAGAACTACGCTCTTTATCCCAACAAGACAGTGTTCAAGAACCTCGCCTTCCCGCTGCAGATGCGAAAGCTCGCGAGGCCGGAGATCGAGCGGAAGGTCCGGGACGCGGCGAGGATTCTCGACATCACCCATCTGCTCGAACGGCGGCCGCGCGAGCTTTCGGGCGGACAGCAGCAGCGCGTGGCGCTCGGCCGCGCATTGGTGCGCGACCCGCTCGTGTTTCTGATGGACGAGCCGCTCTCCAACCTCGACGCCAAGCTTCGCGTGCAGATGCGTTCGGAAATCAAGCGCTTCCATACCGACCTCAACGCGACCGTCGTCTACGTGACGCACGACCAGCTCGAAGCGGTCACCATGGCCGACAAGATGGCCGTAATGGACGGCGGGTTCCTGCAGCAATACGACACGCCCGAGAACGTCTTCGCCAACCCGGTGAACACGTTCGTTGCGAGCTTCATCGGCAGCCCGGCGATGAGCCTCGTGCCGCTCGAGGTGGTCGAGCGTAACGGCGACCTCCTGCTTGCGAGCACCGAGGGATGGGAGCTGAAGCTCGCGCCGAAGAACGCCGCCAAGGCGCGCTCGGCGACGAGCAACAAGGTTATCCTCGGAGCACGCCACTCGACCATCAGGCTGCACGAACAGGAGACGCCGGGCGCCGTGCCCTCCAAGGTCTATACCGTCGAGCCGACCGGCGACATCACCTTCGCGCAGGTCTATCTCGGCGACGACATCGTCATCGTCAGCGTCGAGCCGCGGATCCGGCTCAGGCCCGACCAGCCCGTCTGGATCGAGTTCGATCAGGAGCGCATGCACCTGTTCGACGGCGAGACCCGGTCCGCACTCAGCGCCGAATAGCCCCCGCCGTCAGAATACCGGCCTCTCCAACCGCCCGCGAGTGCCATGAAGATCACCGCGATCAAGCCCTACCCGGCATGGGTCGGCATCCGGAACCAGCTTCTCGTCAAGGTCGAGACCGACGAAGGCATTTTCGGCTGGGGCGAGAGCGGCCTCTCCGGCCGCGAGAAAGCAGTCGCCGGCGCCATCGAGCACTATCGCGAGTTTCTCATCGGCCGCGACCCGTTCCGGATCGGCGCCATCTGGCAGGAGCTCTATCGCAGCCAGTATTTCGAGGGCGGCCGCGTGCTGGTTGCGGCCATTTCGGCAATCGACATTGCGCTCCACGACATCAAGGGCAAGGCGCTGGGCGTTCCGGTTTACGAGCTGCTGGGCGGCAAGCAGCGCGACGCCGTTCCCACCTTCGCCTCGACCGGAGACGAAGCGGAGGGCGACGCGGCGATCGCCCGTGCCAAGGAACTGCGGGCGCAGGGCTGGCCGGCGATCCGCTTCTTCCCGCAGGGCCAAAGCAGCAAGACCATCTTCGAGCCGCGCGAGTCGATCGGCGTCACTGCCCGCATGCTCAACAGGGCCCGCGAGGAGCTCGGCGAGGAAGCCGTCATCGGCATCGATTACCACCACCGGCTGTCGGTCGCAGAAGCCGCGAGCTTTTGCAGCAAGCTCGAGCGGGGAGTCCTCGACTTCCTCGAGGAGCCGATCCGCGACGAGACGCCGGAGGCCTACGAGTCGCTCCGTTCCATGACGGACGTGCCCTTCGCCATCGGCGAGGAGTTTGCGTCGAAATGGCAATTTCTTCCCTACATCGAGCGGGGCATCCATCAGTTCAACCGCATCGATTTGTGCAATGTCGGCGGTTTCACCGAGGCGATGAAGGTCGCGGGCTGGAGCGAGGCGCATTATGTCGACCTCATGCCGCACAATCCGCTCGGGCCGGTCTGCACGGCGGCGACGATTCACCTCGGTGCGGCAGTCCCCAACTTCTCCTGGCTGGAGACGCGCGCGCCCGAGGTGAAGCTCGGCTTCGACAATTCCGAGTTCTTCCCGGTGCAGCCGCGGCTCGAGGGCGCCATGTACCCGGTGAGCGATGCGCCGGGCCTGGGCGTCGAGGTCAATGAAGAGGCCATCGCCAGGCAGAGCTTCAAGTTCTGGGAGGCGCCGCATCTGCGGCGGCGCGACGGCTCCTTCACGAACTGGTAGCTGCAAGACGGTCGCGTCGCGGTTCGCCCCCGGCGCGGCTTCGCCGATCAGGCTCGCCCGCTTGTGGTGCACCGGCGATCTTCGCGCATCAGCGCAAGGCCGCGCGGAGGTTGCCGGCGGCGGAAGCAAGCAGTGCCTCGGCTTCGGCGCGCGGCAGCGACTTGAGCAGCATGATGGTCGCAAGCTTGATGCTGCCGCCGGCGTCGGCGAGTGCCCGCGTGGCCGCCTGCGCGTCGCACCCCGCGAGCTCGGCGACGATGCGTTCGGCGCGCAGCCTCAGCTTCCGGTTGGTCGGTTTCATTTCGACCATCAGGCCGCGATGGACGAAGCCGAGCCGGATCATGACCGCCGTCGAAATGCAGTTGAGTACCACCTTCTGCGCCGTGCCGGCCTTCATGCGCGTCGATCCGGCAACGACCTCCGGGCCGGTATCGACCAGGATGGCGATGTCGGCGGCGGCGCCGAGGGCTCCTTCCGGGTTGTTGTAGATGCCGATCGCAAGGGCACCCACCTCACGCGCATGCTCGAGCGCGGCGAGTGCGAAGGGCGTGTTGCCGCTCGCGGCGACCGAAACGACGACGTCGTTGCGCGCGAGCTCGAGACGCGCGAGGGCTTCGCGCGCCGCGTCGCGGTTGTCCTCGGCGCCCTCGACGGCGCGGACCAGTGCCGCCTCGCCGCCCGCCATGATGGAGACGGCCCGCTCGTGGGGCCAGGAGAACGTCGGCGGCAGCTCGGCGGCATCCTGCGCCGCCATGCGGCCGGAACTGCCGGCCCCGGCATAGACCAGCCGGCCGCCTTCGGCGAGCCGCAGCGCCGCTGCATCGACGGCGCGCGCAATGGCGGCGGCGGCGCCCAGGACCGCGGCGGCCCCGGCGATCTGGCCTTCGACGATGCCGGCGACGAGATCGGCGGTCGGCCAGTCCTCGATACCGGCGAACCGCCGGGCTGCACGTTCGGTTCCGGACGTCATTCTCCGCGCCTGCCGGGTTTCGAGACCGGGAAGGGTCGCCCCGCCCCGTTCACCCACCTCGTCCATCCCGATGAGGACGTCAAGGACGGCTAGGACCGGCGGGCCGGCCAACCGCCTCCGAGGTCCGGCGCTGACGGCCTCGTGCCGGCACCCGGGATCAAAGCGTGACTTCGCGCGTGCGGTCGCGCGCAATATAGCTTTGGATCTGCCGCACGATGTGTTCGGCATGCCGGGCCGCGAGACGATCGCTGAGTTCGGCGTCTCCCGCTTCAATCGCGGCGATGATGGCGTCGTGCTCGTCGGCGTAGTGGCGCGGCAGGTGGTCGTCGAAGCTCTTGTAGAAATAGAGCCTGAGGATGCGCCGTCCTTCGTCGAGGAGACGCACGAAGAGAGACGTGAAATAGGGATTGCCGCCCGCCTCGGCGATCGCGGCGTGAAAGTCGCGGTTGTGGCCGATCATGGCGAGCGCGTCGCTGCGATCGACGGCGCGCACATAGGCGGTTTGGTGCAGGCGCATTGCCTCGAGGTCGCGCGCCGTGCGGCCCGAGGCGGCGAGCCGCGTCGTCACCCGGTACATCAGGGTCAAGGCCTCGAAATAGACGGGGAGGCGCCCAAAATCGATCGGCGCGACGATGGTGTTGCGATTGGGAAGCTGGGTGACGAGGCCGTCCGCCGCGAGCCGGACCAGCGCCTCCCGGATCGGCGTCCGCGACATGTCAAAGCGTTCTGCGAGGGTCACCTCGTCGAGCGGCGCGCCGGGTTCGAGCGACAGATCGACGATCGAGCGCTTGAGCGCTTCGTAAACCGTCTGCACGCCGGATCCCCTGGCGCGGGGACCCATCGCAACGTCCGGCGCTCGCTCGGCCGTCTCACCCATCCTGCTCCTCCGGCCCCGCTGTCGGGGTTGACGGAAGGTTAGCGCCGGGGCCATGCTGTCGACAAGATGCATGCAGGCAATTGCATGCTCTGCAACAGGGAGAGACGACAAATGCGTAATCTCGTTAAGACTGCGGCGGGGGTCGCGCTGGCCATCGCCATCGGCGCGCCGGTCATGGCCCAGGATACCCTGACCATCGGCGTCATGGTGCCGACCACCGGCTCGGAGGCGACCTATGGCCAGGACATGGCCAACGCCGTGGCGCTCGCCATCGACGAAATCAACGCCGCAGGCGGCGTGCTGGGCAAGCAGCTGACCTCGACCGTCGCCGACGACGCCTGCGACGCGCAGCAGTCCGTCAACGCGGCGAGCAAGCTCGCTTCTTCCGGCGTCGTGGGCATCGTCGGGGGCTACTGCTCGGGCGCCACCCTGCCGACGCTGCAGATCTACGGCGACGCCAATCTTCCCATGATCATCCCGGCTGCCAATTCCACCCAGCTCATCCCGGCCAACCCCGGCAACGCCTTCATGATCAACTCCACGGGCGCCGACCAGGTCGCCAAGGCCATGGAGTATTTCGAGAGCCACGGCATCGAGAGCATCGCCATCGTGCATCAGGGCGACGCCTATTCGCAGGACCTCGCCGAGCTGATGCGCCAGAAGTGGCAGGAGGCCGGCCATACCGTTGCCGCATACGAAGTCACCAACAAGGGCGAGCAGGACTATTCCGCGATCGTCACCTCGATCCGTTCCGCCAATCCCGACGCCGCGTTCTGGACCGCCTATTACGCGGACGGCGCGCTGCTGATCCGGCAGCTGCGCGAGGGCGGCTTCCAGGGCCTGATCGCGGTCGGCGACGGCTCGAACTCGCCCGAACTGTTCGCCATTGCCGGTCCCGCGGCCGAAGGCGTCATCGGCTTCTCCAATCCGACGGCCGAATTCCTCCCGGAAGCCGCGGCTTTCGCCGAGGCCTATCAGGCGAAGTTCAACGCCGCACCGGGCCCGTATTCGACCCTCACCTACGATGCGACCCACCTGCTGGCCCGCGCCATCGAGGAAGCCGGCAGCACGGACGCCGACGCGATCATCGCGGCGCTGAAGAACGCCGATTATCAGGATGCGATCGCCGGACCGATCTCGTTCACCGACGAGAACACCCTCGCGCGCTCCAACTTCGTCGTGCTCGAAGGCGAGGGCGGCGCCTGGAAGCTCGCCGACTGACGTCAATCGGGCGGCCCGGTGCTCTGGTGCCGGGCCGCCTCAGGCGCCACGACACGGGGGTCGCATGAGCGTCTTCGACATCTTCGCGCAGCAGTTGGTGAACGGGCTGGTGCTGGGCTCGTTCTATGCCCTCGTGGCGCTCGGCTACACGATGGTCTTCGGCGTCATCAAGCTGCTGAATTTCGCGCATGGCGAGATCTACATGGTCGGCGGTTTCGCCGGATTCTTCGCCCTGTCGCTGGTAGCCGGATTTGCCGGCCCGGGCTGGGCCGGCGTCGCTCTGGCCGTGCTCTTCGCCATGATTTCGGTGGGGTTTCTGGGCGTCGTCATCGAGCGGATCGCCTACCAGCCGATGCTCAGTGCGCCGCGGCTCTCCATTCTGATCACTGCACTCGCGGTTTCGCTGGTGCTGCAGAACGTCGCGCTGGCGATGACCAACGGCCGCTACACGCCGTTCGGCGCTTCGCTCGGCTTTGGCGGCATCACGCTCGGCAACCTCTACATCAGCAACAACCAGATGATCCTCGTCGGCACCGCCGCCGTGCTGATGCTGGCGCTCGAGCTTTTCATCTCGCGCACCCAGTACGGCCGCGCCATGCGCGCTGTCGCCATCGACAAGGACATGGCGCAGTTGATGGGCATCAACGTCAACCGGGTGATCGCGCTCACGTTCTTTGCCGGCTCGGCACTCGCGGCGGCGGCAGGCACCATGGCCGGCGCCTATTACGGCTCGCTCTGGTACTTCATGGGCTTCCTGATCGGCCTCAAGGCCTTCACCGCCGCGGTGATCGGCGGCATCGGCTCGATCCCCGGCGCCATGCTGGGCGGCCTGATCCTCGGCCTCCTCGAAGCATTCGGCACCCAGATTCCCGGCATCGGCAGCGAGTGGAAGGACGTCTTTTCCTTCTCGGTCTTGATCCTGGTGCTGGTCTTCAAGCCCACCGGGCTGCTCGGCAAATCGGAACAGGAGCGCATGTAGCATGGCAACTCCTGCCCTCGCTCCCGTCCGGACAAGCCCCTGGGGCGGCATCGCCCGATGGTTGAATACCCCCGCCAAACGGTGGACCGGCGCCCTCCTCACCATCGGCTTCATGGCACTCGCGCCGACGCTCTTCGGGCCCTATGCCACGGTGATCCTCACCAATGCCCTGCTCTACGTGGTCCTCGCGCTGGGCCTCAACATCGTGGTCGGCTATGCCGGGCTGCTCGACCTCGGCTATGCCGCGTTCTTCGCGGTTGGCGCCTACACCGTCGGCATTCTCACCGTGCAGTTCGGCTGGGATTTCTGGCTGACCATGCCGGTCGCGATCGTCATGGCCATGCTCGCGGGGGTGATCATCGGTACTCCGACGTTGCGCCTGCGCTCCGATTATCTCGCCATCGTCACGCTGGGCTTCGGCGAAATCGTGCGTCTCGCCGCCCGCAACCTGCAGATCACGGGCGCCGCCACCGGGCTTTCGGGAATCGAACAGCCCTGGCTGTTCGGCTGGCATATCAGCAAGCCCATCGACTTCTATTTCCTGTTCCTCGTGCTGGCGATCTTCGGCATTGTCGTTTCCGTCCGTCTCGCCAACTCCCGCCTCGGCCGGGCCTGGCTCTATGTCAGGCACGACGAGGACGTGGCCGAGGCCATGGGCATCGACCGGGTGCGGGTGAAGCTTGCGGCCTATGTCATCGGCGCCATTTTCGGCGCGGTCGGCGGCGCCTTCTTCGCGGTCAATCTCGGTGCGATCTCTCCCGAGAGCTTCTCCTTCGAGCAATCGGTGCTGATCCTGATGGCGGTGATCCTGGGCGGCATGGGCAAGATTCCGGGGGTCGTGCTCGGCGCGTTCATCGTCGTTCTGGGACCCGAATTGCTGCGCGACCTCGGCGACGTACGGCTGCTCGTCTTCGCGGTCGGGCTGTTGCTGATCATGCTGTTCCGGCCCAGCGGCATCTGGCCGGTGCGGGGGCAGCGCTGATGGCGGCACTGCTGCAGCTTTCCGGCCTGACCCTCGGATTTGCCGGCAACACGGTGCTGGACGGGGTGGACTTTGCCGTCGAGGAGGGAGTCATCGCGAGCCTCATCGGCCCCAACGGCGCCGGCAAGACGTCGCTCTTCAACTGCATCACCGGCTTTTACAAGCCGCAGCGCGGCGAGATCACCTTCGCGGGCACCGCGCTGCGGCGCCTGAAGCCGCATCAGGTCACGCAGGCCGGCATCGCCCGCACCTTCCAGAACGTGCGGCTGTTCCGGGAAATGACGGTCCTCGAAAACGTCATGTCGGGCCTGCATTGCCGGACGCGGGCGGGGGCGCTGGCGGCAATCCTGAAACTGCCCAGCCAGCAGCGCGAGGAGGCCGAGATACTCGAATTCGCCGAGGAGTGCCTGCGCTTCGTGGGCATCACCGACGACATTGCCCGGATCGCGACGACCCTCCCCTACGGCAACCAGCGCCGGGTGGAGATTGCCCGGGCGCTGGCCACCAAACCGCGGCTGCTGCTGCTCGACGAGCCGGCCGCCGGACTGAACGCCAGCGAAAAGCAGGAACTGCTCCGCCTCATCGCACGCATCCGGGACGAGCGCGGCATCTCCGTGCTGCTGATCGAGCACGACATGGGCCTCGTCATGAAAGTCTCCGAGCGGATCACCGTGCTCGACCACGGCACCGTCATCGCCGAAGGCACTGCGCGGGAAATCCAGTCCAATCCAAGGGTGATCGAAGCCTATCTCGGGCAGGAAGACGAGGAGAACGGCGTTGTCGCCTGAAAACGCCGAAGTCATCCTCGAACTCGACGCGGTCGAAGCGGCCTACGGCAGGATCACCGCGCTCAACGGCATCTCGCTCAAGGTGCGCCGCGGCCAGATGGTGGCGCTGCTCGGCGCAAACGGCGCCGGCAAGACGACGACGCTGCGCACCATCTCCGGCCTCGTGCGCGCACGCGCCGGCTCGGTGCGTTTCGAGGGTGAGGACGTCACCGGGCTCAGCGCCTACCGGATCGCCCGCCGCGGTGTCGTCCACGTGCCCGAGGGACGCCGCGTGCTGCGCGGCCTCAGCGTGCGCGAGAACCTCGAACTCGGCGGCTTCACGGTGAACGAGACACGGC